>NZ_JBQHSE010000015.1:0-72290 GCF_052066395.1 Bariatricus sp. HCP28S3_A4
GCAGAAAATCCTCTATTGGCATAAGAATATGGGAAGGGTATAGTTACAATCGACACCAAATATACCGAAAACTACGGTAGAAACTTATAAATAGCAACAAAAAGCAAAAAAAGGACGTTCGATGCCAGGGCTTTTGACCCCAGCATCGTGACAGAAGGAACGTCCCCAAAGGAGGCAGTTCATGAGTACGCAAAATGAACTATTAACAAGACTGGAAGAAAAGTATCCGAAACTGAGCAAAGGCCAGAAGCGCCTGACGGATTATATCCGGCAGAATTACGACAAAGCAGCATTTATGACGGCATCGAAGCTGGGGGAAGCAGTAGGTGTCAGCGAGTCCACGGTTGTGCGTTTTGCATCTCAGCTCGGATACAAGGGATATCCGGAATTTCAGAAAGCACTTGGAGAGCTGGTGCGGACAAAACTGAATTCGATCCAGAGGATGGAGGTCACTTACGGAAGAATTACCCAGAGTGAGATTCTTGAGACTGTGCTTCAGTCGGATATCGATAAAATCAAGATGACAATGGAAAGCATTGATCAGCAGGCGTTTGAGTTGGCGGTAGATACGATCCTCAATGCAAAGAGAATCTATGTAGTCGGCATCCGAAGCTGCGCCCCGTTAGCTAATTTCCTCAGTTTTTATTTAAATTTGATCTGCGAAAACGTAATCAGTGTTCATACGAACAGCTCCAGTGAAATATTTGAACAACTGATCCGGATCAATGAAGAGGATGTGATTATCGGCATCAGCTTCCCGCGCTACTCCATGAGAACGCTGAAAGCACTGGAGTTTGCAAGCAACCGTAAAGCGAAAGTGATCACATTGACCGACAGTGTACATTCTCCGATGAACCTCTATTCTTCCTGCAACCTGATCGCACGAAGTGATATGGCGTCTATCGTGGATTCCCTGGTCGCACCTTTAAGCGTGATCAACGCTCTGGTCGTGGCGCTTTGCATGAAGAAGCAGAAAGAAGTCATCCAGACACTGGAAACACTGGAAGATATCTGGGACGAGTATCAAGTCTACTCGCGGGACGAACTGAATTCGGTCGGAGATACCGTAACCATGAAATCTGATAAGACGGGAGAAAAAGAGAATCAATGAGTAAAGTATTGATCATAGGAGGCGGCGCAGCCGGGATGTTTGCTTCGATCTTTGCCGCCAGAAATGGAAACGAAGTGCATATATTTGAAAAGAATGAAAAACTCGGCAAGAAGCTATTCATCACAGGAAAAGGACGCTGCAACATCACCAATGCCTGCGATATGGATACCTTATTTGCAAATGTAGTCACAAATGAGAAATTTATGTACAGCAGTTTTTACGGTTTTACCAATCAGGACGTGGTGGATTTTTTTGAAAATGCCGGGCTTCCGGTAAAAATCGAGCGTGGAAATCGTGTATTTCCGCAATCTGACCATTCCTCGGATGTGATAAAGACTCTGGAAAAAGAGATGAAAAATCTGGGCGTCCAGGTACATTTCTATACAACAGTGAAAAATGTGGTTGCGGAGAACGGCTCATTTTCCCATCTGGTACTGGCCGATGGAAGTAAAGTGACGGCGGACGCATGTATCATTGCGACCGGCGGACTTTCCTATCAGACAACCGGATCGACCGGAGATGGATTCGAGTTTGCAGCAAGTCTTGGCCATACCATCACTGATACCGCCCCTTCACTGGTGCCGATTGAGACAAAAGAAGATTTCGTGCCGCAGCTAATGGGATTATCCCTGCGAAATGTACAGGCCACGATCTACAATGGGAAGAAAGAAATCTTCTCAGATTTCGGAGAGATGTTGTTCACCCATTTCGGCGTCAGCGGCCCGCTCATCATCAGCGCCAGCGCATATGTAGGCAAAATGCTCGGAAAAGGGAAAGAACTGAAGCTGGTGATTGATCTGAAACCGGCACTTTCCGAAGAACAGCTCGATGCGCGCGTACTGCGTGAATTTGAAGAAAACCATAATAAACAGTTTAAAAATGCTGTGAATTCCCTCTTCCCGGCGAAACTCATTCCGGTCATGGTCGCACTAAGCGGAATTGATCCGGAGAAAAAAGTGAATATCATATCGAGAGAAGAACGTCAGCATTTCGTTCATCTTATCAAACACCTGGAACTGACACTTACCCGACTGCGCGATTACAAGGAAGCAATTATCACACGCGGGGGAGTGAAGGTCAAAGAAGTGAACCCATCCACAATGGAATCCAAACTGGTAAGAGGAGTGTATTTCGCAGGAGAAGTTCTGGATGTGGATGCACTTACCGGAGGATTCAACCTGCAGATTGCCTGGTCGACGGGGTATGCGGCGGGATGCAGTATTTGGTAGGAAGAAAAACGATGCTAAAAGGTTGAAGCGATGCAAAGTTTCGACCTTTTATACGTTCTACGAAAAATGAAATGAGAATATATATAGAATAAACTTGAATTTTTTGTGGGACGAGGTATAATAAATGCAAAGATATTATTTCGCGAAATGCGAACAAATATACAAAAGAAAAAAAGGAGGACAAGCAATGATAATAATGGATATAAAAGCGGACAATCTATATGCTTTTAAGAATTTCCATATGAATATGTCTTATCCTAAAAAAATAGTAGATTCAACAATAAGTGAAGAATATTTGAATGACAGGCAAAATTTTCGTTACAAAAAAGTAAATATAATTATGGGCGGAAATGCAACTGGAAAAACATCGCTTGGAAAACTTCTTATGACATTTACAAATTATTTTGAGGATGGGATGTATAAAAGATTTACAAGCAAAATTGATAATGAGAAAAAACATGCATTTCTTAAAATAGACTTTGTTACAAATGAGAACAGGCTTTATAGATTTCAACTGTCTGTACGTCCAAAAGCTGAAGTTGAATATAAAGAAGATGACGTAGATATTAATGTGTATTTCACACCTATTGGAATAAGAGATAATTATGAAAACTGCGCAAAACGATTGGACGAATCTGATTGCAATAAGATTTCATATGATCAGATTAATACTAGTGGATGGTACTTCTCATATCCTCAAGATGCATGGAAGAAAAAAACTTATATACCTATTGAAGAAAATGAAAAATATCTATATATTTTAAAACAAATACTGATTACTTTAGATCCATCAATAAAAGATGTTATAAAAGTCAAAGAGGTAGATAATACCTACGCTATAAAATTGGATCATTGTTCCGTAATTATTAAAGATGGACAAATTGCAAATGGAGAGGTATTATCAAGCGGTACAAAAGCTGGTCTGGACATTTCATATATTATTGCATCTTTGGTTTGCGATAAGCATGATTTGTATTATTGTGATGAATTATTTTCCTATGTTAACAGCGATGTTGAGAAAGCTTGTTTATCTATTATGATTGAAAAGTTGACCGGAAGAAAGCAATTGTTTTTTACGACACATAATACTGAGATTTTAGACATGCAGTTGCCCAAACATACTTTTACATTTCTGAAAAAAGATGTAAGAGATATAGATTTGCCGATAAAATGTATACACGCCGAACAATACTTAAAGCGTAATACAGATTCCTTGAAAAATGCTGTTGAGAATGATTTGTTTTGTACAGCTCCTGAATTACATAAGTTATATGAAATTGCAGACCTATAATAGGGGGTGTACAAATGAAAAAAGAATCCATTTATCATTATTATGTTGAGGGTGATGATGAGAAAAGTGTTTTAGATGCATTAAAAAGAGACTTGGGATGTGTCAAAAGTGGGAAGGTTGATAAGTTCAACGTTGTACAAAACAGATTTACAATTGCAAGAATCAGACCGCTAAAATCTGGTACAATTGTTGTGTTAATCTATGATACAGATATTACGAATAATATGGAAATAATAAAGTATAATGTAGAATTTTTGAAAATGCAAAAAGGAATTAAAGATGTGATATGCGTTCCACAAGTAAAGAATCTTGAGGATGAATTGGTAAATGCATGTAATATTAAGTCTGTCGAAGAAATTACGAAAAGTGCTTCAAAGAAAGAATATAAAAGTGATATTAATAATTGTTCCAATTTGGGGGCAAGGCTGAATAAATGTCACTTTGATATATCAAAATTTTGGTCACGAATTCCACAAAATGAATTTTGTGAATTTGGAAATGATGCTGAGAAAATAAAGAATTATTAAATAAGGAGAACAAAAACATGGGATACAACATAGCCATTGACGGACCGGCCGGAGCCGGAAAAAGCACGATCGCAAAACTGGTTGCCAAAGAGAAAGGATACATCTACGTCGATACCGGCGCAATGTACCGCGGACTTGCAATCCATTTCCTGAAGAAAGGCATTCAGCCGGATGAAAAAGAAAAAATCATTGATGCCTGCAAAGATGCAGAAGTAAGCATCGGATACGAAGATGGCGCACAGCAGATTTATTTAAACGGAGAAAACATCACCGCCATGCTGAGAGAAGAGGCTGTGGGAAATATGGCATCCATCAGTTCTGCCGTACCGGAAGTCCGGGCAAAATTGCTGGATCTCCAGAGAAACCTCGCAAAAGAAAAAGATGTCGTGATGGACGGAAGAGATATCGGAACCCACGTACTTCCGAACGCAGATGTGAAAATTTACCTGACGGCAAGCGTAGAGTGCCGCGCAAACCGGCGGTTTAAAGAATTGACGGAAAAAGGAATCGCATGTGACTATGACGAGATTGCAAAAGATATCCAGGAACGCGACACACGCGACATGAACCGGGAAATCGCACCGCTTAAAAAGGCAGACGATGCCGTCCTTGTGGACAGCTCTGATATGACGATCGAGGAAGTAGTAAAGGCAATCACCGGCCTTTGCAGGTAGAGAGAATGATAATAAAAAACAAAAAACATTTCTATGTCTTTCTCATTTTAATATGGCGATGCATCATATTCGCATTTTCCGCCCAGCCGGGAGACGAATCCACAGACACGAGCATAGGATTCGGGGCGAAGGTTGTCGGATTCTTCATACCGGAATTCAGAGAAATGTCAAAAGAAGAACAGAGAGAATTCCTTGAACCGTATAACTTCATCATCCGAAAATCAGCACATTTTTGCGAATATGCTGTGATGGGAATGCTTAGCATGCTTTTGCTGCAGCAGATCTATATGAAAATGAAATGGAAAATATTTGGCAGCATCGGAATCAGTGCCTTTATGGCATGTACCGATGAATTCCATCAGCTATTCGTAGAAGGAAGGGCAGGAAGAATCCAGGATGTCTGCATCGATACATCGGGTGCGACATTGGGAATTCTGGTGACAGTCATAGGAATCACTGTGATAGAAAAATTATGTCAAAGAAAAACCAGTCATAGCAGGGAGTAGAAATGCTCCCTTGATGTGACTGGTTATTTTAATAGAGCTATAGAGATAACTCATCTAATAGTTTCTTCTGATAATCCGGGGCAGCCGCAGCTTTTGCAATATCGGAAGTGCGGTTTTGTTCTATGAGAATAAGATTTAACTGGTTAATACGAGCTGTAGCAATCATTTTCCCCTCCTCATAACCTTCCGCGCGAGTTTGTCTCATATGCCGTTCTTCATCATATTCATAAATACTCATTCTCTTAGCCTCCGCTCTGTTATGCGATGGTAAGAGAAGAAAAGAAAAAACAGAAAATTCCATAAAAAACCCTCCAAATAAAGTAACATCATCACTTTAAGCCAAAGAGTCAATATACGAAATGCACAAAAATCACAAAAAAAAATCGTGCATATAGGTGTGCGCTATAGAAAAAACACAAATCATGTCAACAAATGTTGAAAAATAAAAAGGTATAAGGTATAATATAGAAAGTGTGGAAACGGAAAAATTCTGAGTAAGCCAAATCGTCGCCGTGTCGCGTTTGGAAGATTCAGATGATATATGTGTATGAGAATCTGTCTGAATAAAGATGGAGTGGCGAAGCTTATCCATTTTTAGATGACAAGGTTCTTTTTTTTCCTAATCCATGCAACAAACGATGACATAAACATGAGTAAGGTGAAAAAGAATGTGGTACGTTGTACAGGTCAGTACAGGTGCAGAAGAACGAATTCGTTTACAATGCGAAAAGAAGATAGACAAAAGTATTATGGAAGAATGTTTCATACCTCAGTATGAAGAGAAGAAACACTTCCGAGGTAAATGTACTGTTCAGAAAAAGATTCTATTTCCCGGTTATGTTTTTGTGGTTACAGATTATTTGAATGATTTATATGAAGAATTAAAACACATTGATGGAATGACCAAGATGATCGGAACCGGTCAGGAGATCGTTCCACTCACCGATGAGGAAGTTGAGTTTATTCAGCATTTCGGCGGTGAGGATAAGATCGTTCAAATGTCAGAAGGAATAATTGAAAATTCACAAGTGAAAATATTGTCCGGACCTCTTGAAGGGATGGAAGCGTTCATTCGAAAGATTGACCGCCACAAGCGTAAAGCCTGGCTGGAAATCGAAATGTTCGGAAGAATGCAGAGAGTTGAAGTGGGATTGGAAATTATTTCCAAAACTGTGTAAAAAATGGAACTGAAATAACTACGTTGCTAGAAACATCATTTTTTATACGATAAAAATACTGGTTATAAAAGAAAGTGCCATAAATGCAGGGCAAATAAATGCCCACAGGCATCGAAAGATTTGAGGGTCGGGAAGAAAAATGTATAAAAGGAATACATCGCATTGGTTCAAGCACTGGGATTTTATTTTGTTGGACTTCATATTAATAGAAGCTGCGTTCTATGTGGCGTATGTGGTACGAAATGGAGACCTGACTTTGCAGATGGATACGTTCATGCGAAGCATCTTCATTGTCCTGGGGCTGATTGATCTGGTGATGGGATTCCTGATGGAAACATATCGAGGTATTCTGAGACGAGGATACTGGCTGGAAGCAAAAGCGGTTGCACGTCATGTGCTCGTTGTTTGCGCCGGTGTCATCGTCTATCTTTTTGTAATTAAAGAATCTGCACATTCTTCGCGTCTGGCGATGTTTTATTTTCCGCTCATTGCATGGAGTTTCCTTTTTATAGGAAGATGTATTTTGAAAATGTGGCTGAGAAGCCACCGGGGACCGGCTGCCGGAAAACGGGGCATTATGCTGGTCGGATCAAAAAAGAATTATGAAGAACTTCTTAACAACTTTACCGATAATCCATACAGTGAATTCAAGGTTACCGGAATCGGGATCGTGGATGAAGAAGGCGAAAGAAGAGAATTCCATGGACTTCCGGTTATTTACGGAGTGGATCAGATCGCTGAATATTTGAAAACAGCCTGGACAGATGAAGTGATGTTCAGCATTCCGAATGAGATACCGCTTCCGGAGAAGCTGATTGATGAATGTGGAATCATGGGACTTACGGTGCATCTGAAGCTGGCAAGGCTGAAAAAAGAGAAGATGCGTCAGATGGTGGAGGAGATTGAAGGATATACGGTGATCTCCAGCAGCATCAACATGGCATCACAGAAACAGGTATTTGTGAAGCGGCTTATGGACATCGCAGGAGGAATTGTCGGACTGATCGGTACAGCGATTATCTTTGTGATTGTGGCACCGTGTATCTTTGTGAAATCTCCGGGACCGATCTTCTTCAGCCAGATCCGGGTTGGAAAGAATGGAAGAAAGTTTAAAATCTATAAATTCCGAAGCATGTATATGGATGCGGAGGAACGGAAGAAGGAACTCATGGCGCAGAATAATATCAAGGATGGCATGATGTTCAAGATGGATAATGACCCTAGGATTATTAAAGGGATCGGAAATTTTATCCGGGATTATTCCCTGGATGAGTTTCCACAGTTCTGGAATGTGCTGAAAGGTGATATGAGTCTCGTTGGAACCAGACCGCCTACAGAGGATGAGTGGGAGAAGTATGATCTGCATCATCGGGCCAGACTGGCGATCAAACCGGGGATTACCGGGATGTGGCAGATCAGCGGACGGAGCGACATTACCGACTTTGAAGAAGTTGTGAGGCTGGATACAGAATATATTAAAAACTGGGATTTGGGGCTTGATATTAAGATTTTGCTGAAAACAGTGTTGGTTGTGATTGGAAAAGATGGGGCGAAATAGAAAGCTCTATTTAGCAATGTCTACCATAAATTCTCAGTTGAGTTTTCACATGGATTTTGTTGACAGAAATCCAAGCTCATACAGAACTCGACCGGAATGTCGATAAACTATAGCAGAGGAGATGAGGATGATAAATAAATCTGATTTTCAGTAAGTATCCTGATTCCTTTAACCGGATTAAGAATCATAAACGAAACAATAGAATCCGTTATACGACAGGAATGTACGAATTGTGAGATTTTGATTCTAAGAAATGATATCAAAGATCTTCCACAGGGCACAGATGTGGCTGAAAAAGATGTTTTTTATCAAGATTCGGATTATTTGTTGCGAGAGTTTTATATCCGAAAAAAGGGAAAGGGAAATGCTTTGAATGAAGGGCTTTGCCATGCAAGAAATGATTTGGTTTGTATACTTGATGCTGATTGTGTCTTACAGGAAGATGCTCTTTCTAAGGCGGTAAAGCATTTCCGAAATGATGAAGTGGTTGCTGTCGGTGGACGCTTACTTGTTAAAAGAGAAGACTCATGTCAGCTGGAAGCGATTCAGTCTTGCGAATATATGAAGACATTTCAGATTTCCAGGAGCATATTTGCCAGGTTAAACGCACAGTGTTTGATTTCAGGGGCATTAGGGGTCTTTCGCAAAAGCACTCTGCTGGGAATTAATGGGTATGATATCGATACTGTTGGGGAAGATATGGAGTTGGTTCTTCGATTGCAAGAGAAAGACTATCAACAATCGAAGAAACAGATTGTTTATGATCCAACTGCTGTCTGTTATACCGGAGTGCCACATAGCATTAAAAGGTTATTACACCAAAGAGACAGGTGGCAAAGGGGATTGATGGATTGTCTTATCAAGCACCATAACATGATTGCTAATCCACATTATGGGCTATTGGGGCTCGTAACAATGTGCTACCAGTTCGTGATTGAGTTACTTGGGCCTATCTTTTGGGTAATTTACACGGTTTTGTTGATAGACAAGAATATGTTTCCGTTTTGTTCGTTGGTGTTTGCAGGATATGCTTTGGCTCAAATTGGATTGACAATATTTGCAGCATACATAGATACAGAGAAAAATATGAGGAGCCTTTTGAGATGGATACCGAAACTGATTTTAATAACAATAGAAGAAATTGTTTTGCAAATTCCGATTATGGTAGCGAGGGTGGTTGGAATGCTTACATTCCATTGGCGAAGACTTGTCTGGTAGATTTGATGTCCCCACAAGAGTGCAGGGTATAAACCCACTAAAAAGCACTAAAAAAGATATACACTGTATATTTGTATGCTCGTCATGGTTTAGCGGTTGGTTTACCATTCTTCCCACCCTACCTTATACGTACTATTTCTCATCACTTTCACTAATACCAGCACCGAAAGATTAGGTTTGGTAAGTGATTTTAAGTGAGGGGTAAAAGAAAGTTGAAGGTACACTGGGTGGATGGGGTAGGAGAAGAGTGGGGAGAGAAAAAATAAAGAAGAAAACATAAAGAAGAAAACATACCACAACAACACCAAACCAAATCATAAAACCTACACAAGAAAAACCAAACCACACCAGATGACGTGAGCGGAATAGAAGAATAGATAGAAACGAGGAGAGAGCATGATGAAGAATTACACTATTGCAGTTGCAGGTACAGGCTATGTTGGTCTTTCAATTGCAACTTTGTTATCTCAGCACCATAAGGTTTATGCGGTTGATATAGTGCCGGAAAAGGTTGAGCTGATCAACAGCCGGAAATCCCCGATTCAGGATGAGTATATTGAAAAGTATCTGGCTGAGAAGGAACTAGATCTGACCGCAACGCTGGACGCTAAACTCGCCTACAGTAATGCGGACTTTGTTGTTATTGCGGCTCCGACGAATTACGACAGCCAGAAGAACTTCTTTGACACATCCGCAGTCGAGACTGTGATCAAACTGGTTATGGAGTATAACCCAAATGCGATTATGGTCATCAAGTCCACAATTCCGGTCGGATATACCAAGAGCATTCGGGAGAAGACTGGCAGTAAGAACATCATCTTCAGCCCTGAATTCCTGCGTGAGTCAAAGGCATTGTACGATAACTTGTATCCCAGCCGCATCATCGTCGGTACGGATATGGAAGATGAGCGTTTGGTTGAGGCGGCGCACGAGTTCGCTGCACTCCTCCAGGAAGGCGCAATCAAAGAGAACATCGACACACTGTTCATGGGCTTCACTGAGGCAGAAGCAGTGAAACTGTTCGCCAATACATATTTGGCGCTGCGTGTAAGTTACTTCAACGAGCTCGATACTTACGCCGAGATGAAGGGTTTGAATACGCAGCAGATTATCAACGGCGTCTGCCTCGATCCTCGTATCGGCACCCATTACAATAACCCGAGCTTTGGATATGGCGGCTACTGTCTGCCCAAAGACACCAAGCAGCTGCTGGCCAACTATGAGGATGTGCCGGAAAACCTCATTGAAGCAATCGTTGAGAGCAACAGAACTCGTAAAGATTTCATTGCGGATCGTGTGCTGAAAATGGCTGGGTACTACGGGTACGAGGAAGATAACCAGTACAGCAAGAGCAAAGAGAAGCCTGCTACAGTTGGTGTGTACCGGCTGACCATGAAGTCCAACAGTGATAACTTCCGCCAGAGCAGCATCCAGGGTGTCATGAAGCGGATCAAGGCGAAGGGGGCCACTGTGGTCATCTATGAGCCGACGCTGAAAGACGGCGAAACCTTCTTTGGCAGTGTTGTAGTCAACAACTTGGAAAAGTTCAAGAGCATGAGCAACGCTATCATTGCTAATCGGTATGACGAGTGTCTGGATGATGTGAAAGAGAAGGTTTATACACGCGATATTTTTAAGAGGGATTGAGTTAGGAGGAAAGTAGCCAGATGTCAAAGAAAAAAATAAAAGTATGTCTAGTCGGTTCATCTGGCGGACATCTTACACATTTATATATGTTAAAGCCTTTCTGGCAGGATAAGGATAGATTTTGGGTAACCTTTGATAAGGAAGATGCTCGTTCTCTGCTTAAAGGAGAGAAGATGTACTCCGTTTATTATCCTTCAAATCGTTCCATCAAAGCCCTTCTCATAAATACTTGGAGAGCACTGAAAATTCTTCCAAAGGAAAAACCTGATCTTATTATCAGCTCCGGAGCTGCGCCTGCAATTCCGTTTTTTTGGATTGGTAAGCTGATGGGGGCTAAAACTATTTACATTGAAGTATTTGATAGAATTGATGCTTCCACAATTGCAGGAAAACTCTGTTACCCAGTAGCAGATAGATTCATTGTGGAATGGGAAGAAATGAAGAAAGTGTACCCGAAGGCAGTTAACTTAGGAAGTATTTTTTAAGTTGTGTGGGTTGTGAGGGGAGGAAGAATAAGTGATTTTTGTTACAGTAGGAACTCATGAACAACAGTTCAATAGACTGGTTGAGTATATGGATAAATGGGCAGCAGACCATGATGAAAAAGTAGTGATGCAAACTGGATACTCTACATATGAACCAAAGCACTGTGAGTGGAATAAGCTCTTCCCATACCAGAAGATGGTTGAAATGGTAAATGAGGCTAGGGTTGTCATCACGCATGGTGGCCCATCAAGTTTTATCATGCCACTTCAGATTGGGAAGACACCGATTGTTGTGCCTAGACAATATAAATACAGCGAACATGTCAACGACCACCAGGTAAAGTTCTGTAAAGAGGTTGAAAGCAGAATGGGCACCATTGTGGTTGTTGAAGATATAGAAAAGCTTGGTGGAGTCATAGATCGATATGATGAAATCAAAAAAGAAGGAAAGAACACAAGCAATAATGCTAAGTTTTGTGAAGAACTGGATAGCATTGTTGATGGGATGTTTGAGGGGAAGAAGTAAATGAAAAAAGTTGGAATACTTTCTATGCAGAGGATAGCCAATTATGGCTCATTCCTTCAAGCATATGGTTTAAAACATATATTAGAAGATTTGGGCTGTAAGGTTCAATTTGTTGACTATCATCCAGGAAAGACGCTTATTCCAGCTGATGGTGGCACGGGTATAAAAAGAAAGATTTCAAAAGTACTGGAAGCATTTAAGTATAATGCTCCTCTCAAGGAAAAGATTAAGTTCATTAAGTATAAAAAGAACTATGCGAAGAATTATTATCCATATCTTGGTATTGATGGTGAGATGAACTATTCACCTGAGCTTGATGTATTGGTAATTGGAAGCGATGAAGTTTTTAATTGTGTTCAAAACAACACTAACGTTGGTTTCGCACCGGAGCTATTCGGTGCTAACAATAATGCAAAGAAAGTAATCACATATGCCGCTTCATTTGGTAACACAACTGTAGAAAAGCTCAAGAAATATGGTGTAGATAAGGAAGTTGCTTCTTATTTAAGTGGTATAGACTCCATTTCTGTAAGAGACGCAAACAGTGGAAATGTTGTAAAAGAACTAACCGGAAAAGAGACAGTATATAACTTGGACCCTGTGTTAGCTTATGACTTCATCGGAAAATGTACTGATATACCAACAGACGTTCCTGAAAAAGATTATATGATTCTTTATGGATATGCTGGGCGTTTCAGTGAAGAAGAATGTAAAAAGATTAGATCTTTTGCCAACAAAAAAGGACTGAAAATTTTCTGTATTGGTGGCGTTCAGGATGCATGTGATAAGTTCATAGATTGCAATCCATTCCAGGTAATTGCTTATTTCCAACATGCTGATTGCGTTGTGACTGACACATTCCACGGAACAATTCTTTCTGTTATTACTCATAGACAGTTTGCTTCTGTTGTCAGAAGTGCTGGATACGGCAATGCGGAAAAGATGACTGATTTACTGGGAAGATTGAGTTTGAGTAATAGAATCGTTGATGATTTGGATAAAGTTGGAGATAAAGTTGATGAGTTTATTGACTATAAAAAAGTGGATGAGGTCATTAGGTTAGAGAGAAATAGAAGTTATAAATTTTTAGAAGAGGAGCTCCATTAATGTATACCGAATTAAAAACCTATCAAATAATTATTGCATTGTTAAAAAAATACGGGATAAGCCATTGTGTCCTTTCTGCAGGAAGCAGAAATGTCCCGTTTGTGCATTCTATAGAAGAAGACCCCTACTTCAGCTGCTATTCCGTAGTGGATGAGCGTAGTGCCGGTTATTTTGCTTTGGGACTTGCACAGGAACTGAATGAGCCAGTGGTAATCTCCTGTACTTCTTCTACAGCCACATGTAACTACTGGCCTCCTGTTGCAGAGGCATTTTACCAGGGAGTACCGATTGTTGTTCTTACCAGTGATCGTGATCCGGCAATGCTGGGACAGTGGGAAGATCAGATGATCGATCAGGTGGGAATGTATGATCGTCATGTCAGAAAATCTGTGAACCTCCCTATCATCAATTCCAGAGATGACGAAATCTTCTGTCAGAGGCTTGTTAATGAGGCATTGTTGGAACTTAATCATCGTGGTACTGGTCCGGTGCATATCAATGTGCCCATGAAGTCTTATAATAACTCGTTTAATGTAAAAACTTTGCCCGAGGTCACCAAGATAGATCGCCTTGGAATCAACGATGATGAAGAAGAGTGGAATAAGAGAATAGAAAAGTTAAAAGCCGCAAAACGAATTCTTGTTACCTGTGGTCAGAACAGCTATGTTAGTCCTAAATTACAGAACGGCATCAAGCAATTCTTTGAAAAGTATAATTCAGTAGTAGTGCTGGATTATATGGCAAACATTGATTTAGAAGAAGGCATCAATACCACGGTCTGCATGGATGCACGTTATATCACGGAAAAGAAAACAAAGGAACTTCTGCCGGATATTGTGATTTCCTTTGGCGGGAACATCTTCTCTGGGATAAAAGAGCAGTTAAGAAAATTTGCAGGCGAGTTTGAACATTGGCTGGTACAGGAAGATGGACGGGTTGTTGATATATATAAAAGTATAACAACAATTTTTGAGTGCAAACCGGAGTACTTCTTCGAGTATTGCAACCGGCTTGCTTCAGGAATCATTAATGACAGGAAATATTTCGAGGAATTCAAAAGTTATGCTGATTCAGTTATTATCCCTGAATTTGACTGGTCTCATGTTTATGCAATCAAGGAGGTAGTGGAGAGGATTCCATCAGAATCCGTCCTCCATTTGAGTATTAACGATAGCATCCGCATTACGAACTTTTTCAGGCTCCATCCGGGTATCAAAACATATGCTAACATCGGTACACATGGAATTGATGGATGCATGTCTTCTTTCCTGGGTCAGGCGGCAGTTTCGAACAAGCCAAGCTACCTGATTATCGGCGATCTTGCATTCTTCTATGATATGAATGCGGCAAGACTGAGGCATATAGGAAACAACGTCCATATTCTTTTGATTAACAATGAAGGTGGATCAGAGTTTTATTTCAATAGGATGTGGAAGAATGAAGCCAGTGACCTTCACACTACTGCAAGGCATTTTACTCAGGCAGAGGGATGGGTGAAATCCAATAATTTCATCTATCTTAGTGCTCATGACAAAGAGTCTCTGCAAAGTTGCATCGAAGAGTTTATGCGCAATGATCTGGACAAACCAGTGTTCTTAGAAGTGTTCACTGAAATGAAAAAAGATGCAGATGTGATATATGATTATTTTGACCTGAGTCGTCCAAGGGATCTGCAATCCGAAACAATCAGACGAAGTAAGGAATTGATAAAGTCAACGATTGGTCAGGAGAAGGCTCAGAAAATCGCAGGCTTCTTCAAAAAGTAGTATGGTGAGGAGAAAGCAAATGTATACAGAATTAAAATCATACCAGATAATAATTGCTCTTTTGAAGAAATACGGGATTAGGCACTGTGTCCTCTCAGCAGGTAGCCGAAACGTACCGTTTGTTCATTCCATCGAGGAGGATCCATTCTTCAAGTGCTACTCTGTCGTGGATGAGAGAAGCGCAGGATATTTTGCAATGGGAATTGCACAGGAGCTGAATGAGCCTGTGGTGATTTCCTATACTTCATCTACGGCAACCTGTAACTATTGGCCTGCAGTAGCTACAGCATATTACCATAATGTACCACTTATAATCCTGACCAGTGATCGTAACCCTGCGATGCTGAAACAGCGAGAAGATCAGATGATTGACCAGGTTGGGATGTTTGACAGACATGTAAGAAAATCGGTTAACCTTCCTATTGTGAATGATCGGGATGACTTTATTTTCTGCCAGCGACTGGTCAATGAAGCGCTTCTTGAACTGGATCATCATGGAACAGGACCGGTACATATAAATGTGCCGATGAAGGCGTATAACAATTCCTTCAATATAAAAACACTTCCCGATGTGGTTCGCTTTGAACGGCTTGATAAGTTATCTGAAGATGTGGCATGGACTAAGAAAATAGATAAGTTGAAGAAAGCTAAGAGAATACTGGTAGTATGCGGCCAAATGAGTCATGTTTCAGACAAACTGCAGAGCAGCTTGGACAGATTCTTTGAGAAATTTAATGCATCCCTTACCATGGAATATATGGCCAATATTTATGGGGGGTATAAACACCTCTCTGTGCTTTGATACACGCTATATAACGGAGAAGAAGTTTGCAGAGTTCGTTCCTGATATCGTCATATCTTATGGTGGGAATATCATGTCCGGCGTTAAGGATATGCTGAGAAAGTATTCCGGAAAGTACGAACATTGGCTGATACAGGAAGATGGCACAGTTGTAGATCTGTTTAAGAGCATTACAACGATTTTTGAGTGTAAGCCAGAGTACTTCTTTGAGAGATGCGAGGAGAATATTGATGATCGGCAAAAGAATGATCTGGTCTATCACAACGCAATTAAAGAATACGCCGAATCAGTGATATACCCGGATTTTGTTTATTCCAATGTATGGGCCATCAAAAATACAGTGGAGAGAATTCCCTCCGGTTCTATACTGCACCTGAGCATAAATGATGCAATTCGGATTACAAATTTCTTTAAGCTACAGGACAAGGTAAAAGTATATGCGAATATCGGAACACATGGCATAGATGGCTGTATGTCCTCTTTGCTTGGACAGGCAGCAATTACAGATGAGCTCTGCTTTCTGGTAATAGGTGACCTTGCATTTTTCTATGACATGAATGCATTGGGAATTAATGAAATAGGCAGTAATGTCAGGAT
Source organism: Bariatricus sp. HCP28S3_A4 (assembly GCF_052066395.1). Lineage (NCBI taxonomy): Bacteria > Bacillati > Bacillota > Clostridia > Lachnospirales > Lachnospiraceae > Bariatricus > Bariatricus sp. HCP28S3_A4. The sequence goes on from NZ_JBQHSE010000015.1 coordinate 16,223, forward strand.
TCTTCTATTAAACAATCGTGGTGGAGAAGAATTCTATTACAATCAAGTGTGGAAAAATGAAGCAAGTGATCTGCATACGACTGCAAGGCATAACACAGATGCAGCAAGTTGGGTGATTACAGCCGGATTACAATATCTGGCGGTAACAGATAAAGCTTCGTATGAAAAAGCACTTCCAATCTTTATGAATGAAAAGAGTGAGCGTCCAGTATTAATGGAAGTATTCACGGAGATGAGGCATGACTCGGATGTCATATATGACTTCTATGACCTGAGTAGACCCAAAGATATTAAGTCAGAGACTATAAGAAAAAGCAAGGAGCTTATAAAGGCAACTATAGGCCAGGAGAAGGCTCAGAAGATAGCTGAGATATTTAAAAAGTGAGGAGTTAAGTTGTGGGTTATAAAAGAGTAATTAGGAAAATTGCGAAGTTTATATTGGCGTCCCAACCAGAATCCTTTGTCCAGGTCAATGTAGGACAGATTCAGTGCGGTCACACATTACAGGATAAGAAAATTTTGATCACAGGCGGTGGCAGTGGTCTTGGTTATGCCATGGCAAAGAAATTCGTCTCGGAAGGAGCTGAGGTTCTCATCTCAGGACGAAATGAGGAAAAGTTAGGTACTGCAGTCAAAAGCCTGGGAATACAAGCAAAGTATATAGTTGCTGATGTTTGTGATGTTGAGCATAGCATGGACTTTTTGGAGAAAGCGAAACAGCAACTAGGGGGACGAGTAGATTGTCTGGTGAGTAATGCTGGAGTTTCCCTGCATGAAAACATATATACAAATGTGACAGTAGAAGGCTTTGACAAGCAGTTTAATACGAAATTCCGGGCTGGTTACTTTTTAGGCAAAGCTTTTCTTGAGATGAAGACAAAAGAGAAAGCGGAAGGATTGCTGAGCTCACAACTCCTATATATTACATCCGAAACTGGAAATCAGGTATATGATATTCCATATGGAATGACCAACGCAGCCTTGAACAGTCTTGTGGGAGCATTCTCCAGGAGAGTGTATAAGGAAGGCATCCGGGTTAACGCTATCGCACCCGGCGTGACATTGACTGAAATGACAAGAGACTACGCTGAGTCAAGTGATGGAAATTTATATAGAGACTGTGCTTCCGGCAGGACGTTTGTGCCGGAGGAAGTTGCAGAGGTGGCTTGTTTTCTTTTGAGCGATGCATCGAGATGTATCTCAGGTGAGATTGTACATTGCAATGCAGGAAATCACTTGAAAGCATTTTGGGATGAGAGTAAATAATGAAAGTTCTAGTAATTAATACAGTTAGGTTCAAGTTGAACGGAATATCGGCAGTAATAAAAAATTATTACCAGGCGATGGATAAGAAAAATCTTCAAATGGATTTTGTTGCCATTGACGAACCGAGTGATGAATACCGTTGCTTTTTCGAGACCAATCATCTGAGATGCTTTGTATTTCATAAAAAAAATATTGCTAGCTATTTTTGCAAAATCTTGAATCTTTGCCGTAAAGAAAAATATGACATTGTTCATATACATGGTAATAGTGCAAATATGGCAATCGAGCTATTCGCAGTAACATTAGGAGGAGTAAAAGTTCGAATTGCGCATTCACACAATACAGCAACAATGCATCCATTTATGCATAACTTGTTATGGCCAATGTTTTCAAAATTATGTACAACTCGTTTGGCATGTGGTGAAGATGCAGGAAAGTGGTTGTATAGGAATAAAAACTTTACTGTTTTAAATAATGGGATTCAAACAAAAGATTATGTATTCTTTGAAGAAAAGCGTAATACGGTACGAAAAGAGCTTGGAATACAAGGCGATGAGATATTGCTTGGTCATGTCGGAAACTTTATCGAGCAAAAAAATCATTCCTTTTTGATTGATATTTTTTCAGAAGTACATAGTGAAAATCCAAAATTCAAGTTGCTTTTAATTAGCGACGGAATGCTGATGCCGATAATTAAGGATAAAGTGCATTCTTTAGGCTTAGATGATGCGGTGATATTCTTGGGAAAAACTTTGAAAGTATCAGAGTATCTTCAGGGAATGGATTTGTTCTTGCTTCCATCACTGCATGAGGGCTTACCGGTAGTTCTGGTGGAAGCACAAGCGGCAGGTCTTACTTGTGTTGTGTCGGATACGGTAGCAAAAGAAGCAGATTTGACAGAAAGCAGCGTTTTTCTGCCAATAGATTCTGTTGCTCCGTGGGTAGAAGTAGTAAAAAAACTGGGATATAAGAAAAGAAACAGAGAAGAAGACTCAACGACTAATGTAGCTTTAATTAAAGAAAAAGGGTACGACATAGAACAAAATGCTGATAAGTTGCGCCAGATTTATGTAAATGCGTGTGAGGGAAGATAAATGACATACGAGGGATTGAGACTAAAGGCATTAAAATTCTGGAGACTTGGTTTAGCAAACTATAGAAAAAAGCAGCTGAGATCTACAGATTTTACGATTATCTCTAATAACTGTTGGGGTGGGATGATTTATGAAAGCTATAACCTGCCCAAAGAATCTCCTACGGTTGGGATGTTCTTTATTGCAAAAGATTATATTGAGTTCTTGTCTGACTTAAAAGGCTATGTCAATGGAAAATTAACCTTTATCAAGCCGGAGGAATCTCGTTGGAAAGATATGCCGCAGGTCTCAGGCGATAAGAGATTTGGCTCTTATCCTGTTGGTGTCCTGTCCAACGGTAAAAAATCGATTGAAATCTTCTTCCTACACTACCATAGTGAGCAGGAAGCAAGAGAAAAGTGGGAACGTCGAGTACAGAGAATTAACTGGAATAAGTTACTGGTGAAGTTTAACGACCAAAATGGCTGTACAGAGACAGAAGTGAGCATGTTTATGAAGATGCCCTTTAAGAATAAGGTATTCTTTACTTGCAAGCACTGGCCAAATGAAAATGGGGGGGGGTACACGGTTATTCACCAGTTCCCCAAGCATGAGTTTATAATGGCTTCTTATGAGCCGTTTGGAAAGACTAAGTATATAGATATAACGAAATTGCTGAATTCCTTGTAAGGAAAGAAGCTGGGAGGACCTATGAGCGAAAATAAAGAACCGTTGGTAACAGCAGTTATTACTACATATAAACGAAAGCCGGAAATTGTAAAAAGAGCATTAGATAGTATTGTTGGACAGACATATAACAATCTTGAAATATTTGTGGTTAACGATTGTCCATCTGATAAAAAGCTGGTTGAAGACTTGCAGAATATGATTACAGCGTCTTCGGAAGATAGAACAGTCCATTATATTGTTGTTGAGAAAAACGGTGGCGCTTGTAGAGCTAGAAATTTGGCATTAGAAAAGGCACAGGGAAAATATTTTGCTTGCCTAGATGATGATGACGAATGGCTGCCAAAGAAAATAGAACTCCAAGTGAGAGCACTAGAAAAACATCAGGATGCTGCAATAGCGTACTGTAATGCCGTAATTAAGTATGCAGATCTAGGCAAAGAAACAGTGCGGTTTAACAAAAAGCAGAATGAAGGAAATATATATTACGAACTGATTGGGAAAAATAATATCGGCTCATGTTCATTCCCGATGTTTCGCGTAGATGCTATAAAAAGAGTCGGTGGATTTGATGCAAATATGCCAGCATTACAGGATTGGGATTTGTATCTTCGTATATTGAAAGAGAACAAGGCTGTATATGTGCATGAACCAGTAGCAGTTTACTATTTTTATGAAGGCGAAAGAATCTCTGCTCATCCAGAAAACAGAATTACTGCATATGAACGGCTACATCAGAAGATTGGGGAAAATCTTGAGAACAATCGCAAGTCAGCATCCTCTTTTTATTTGATGGGAACATATTTTTACAGTTTAGCGGGTGATGTAAAGACGGCAATGCATTACTACATTCTTGGAGTAAAAAGTGATCCCTGCAATTTTAAGAGGAATGTTAAAGACTTTTTTAGAATGATGGGCAGAAAGTTTATTAAGCCGTCTAAGGTATAATGTCGTAGAGGAGTGAAGATATCGTGAATGATGGATACTTGCTATTGAAAACAATAGCTGACACGGAATTAGATTATATTGAAAAAAACGGATATGCACATCCAGGTTGCAATGGACCATATAAAAATAAAGACACTGCGGTTAGAAACTCTGGACATTTTCTGATTATTTATTCATATTTATACGAGAAAACTCAAAATGATAGATATTTGACAGCAGTCAAAAGTTTAAGTGATTTTCTTTTGCGAGAGGATAACTACGGGAAAAGTGGGAGTATAGAACACAGAACCGATAACCGTTTTGACCATACAAATGGGTTGATAGGTCAGGCTTGGACAATTGAGGCTTTAGTAGAAGCCTATAAATTATCAGAATCAGAATATACATACGAGAAAGCAAAGCAGTTGTTCTTAAATCAGCGATTTAATTATGATACGAAAATGTGGATTGTTGTAGATTGTGATGGAACACATTCGTTAGATTTGACATTTAATCATCAACTATGGTTTGCCGCAGCGGGAGCAATGCTGTTGGATATAAAGTACGATAGCAAAATTGATGAAGAAATTAAGATTTTCTTAGAGGAAGCGACTAATAAATTTTTTCAAGTGAGAGAAAATGGTAGAATTGTTCATGTCATGAATTATTCTCCGTCTAAATGTGAAAGAGCACAGCAAAAGAAAATTGTAAAACAATACAAACAAAGAACGCTATTGAGAGAGCCTTTCTCAGTTATAAAAAAGAAGTTTAAGGACAAATTATCTAAGGAATCATTTACAGAAGGGATTGAAGAAGGATACCATTTGTTCGACCTTTATGGATTTGCACTCTTATACAAAAGGTATTCGGAGATGGATATCTATAATTCGCCCAAGTTCATAAAAGCAGTTGATTATATCAAACAACAGGATAATATTTTGGAATTGAGTAAAAACTGTGGTGGCTATAAGTATAATAAATTTGCTTATGGCTATAACAGTCCCGCATTTGAGTATCCATTTGTTGCCACTACTTTCTCGTGCTTTGATGGATCTATGGAAAAAAAGTTAATGGAAAATCAGTGCAGCCTTTTATTCGATGCCACTAAAGGTACATTTAAGGCTTGTGACGATCCACACACGTTAAATGCACGCATATATGAACTGGTAAGATATTTTAGACTGCTAGAGAACGAGGATCGCTCGGTATGAAGATAAAGAAAAAAGAACTAGAACTTTATATAGTCTGGGGTATTTACTTAACTGCGTATATGTGGCTTGTAATGAGTGAATTCGCATTTACATATGATACCAGTGACTTGTTTTCGACTGTTAGAAATTTTACTTTTATATTATTTGGCTTTATAATTTTACAAAATAAATATAAGATTAAAATGGTGATGCGAGTTGGATTATTTGCAGTGGTTATTGGTATAAGTGTTTTGTTTTCACATGCACTTTCTTTTTTAATGATAATAATAGTAGGAGTGGCTATCGGTAATATTGATTTTAGAAATTTTGTAAAGTTTGATTACCGGTTGAAGATTGCTATTTTGATTTCGATAGTGCTTTGCTGCAAAATTGGGTTGATTCATAATTACACGGTATCTATTAATGGCATTGAGAAGCAATCACTTGGATTTTCGCACCCCAATACACTTGGATTATTTATCTCTGTCATAATTATAGAATGGCTATATATTCATTTTAATACAATTCGACTCAAAAATATAATATGCATTATTTTTTTGATAATGGGATTGTATTATATTGGCACGTCAAGAACTTCATTGATTTTATTGATGTTCATTACAGTATGGAGTTTGTTATTACAATCCAATAAGATCCGAACTCTCTTAAGCGGCAAGGTCTTTGAAAAATTTATGTCGTTATTACCTGCAATCATTTGTCTGTTGTGCTATTTGAGTGCGATAGCATATAAAAAAAGTAGTTTGATTTGGAATGCTCTGGATAAAATTTTTACAACGAGAATTTATTGGGCAAGTTACTATTTAAAAACCTATGGCGTTAAAATGTTTGGAAGCCGAATCAATCCAGTAAGTTCAAGAAATGCATTGGCGGTAGGAGTTACACAGTCAAATAGTCTTGATATGGCTTATGTGAGGATAGGTGTTCAATACGGTTTAATTGTTTTACTTGTCTTTGTTATGGCTCTTATCGTCCTACAAACGTATGCAGTTAAGAAAAAGAATTGGGGGCTGCTAATAGCTAATACTTTTTTTATTCTATTAGGTATAGTAGAAAACTACATATACAGTGTTGCAATGAACGTCTTTTTGATTTGCATTATTTATGCTATCAGTGGAACTTTATCAAAGAACAACGTAAATAGTAGTGAAGGAATATTATGAATAAAGCAAATAATTTATATAAGAATACAGCATTCTTAATGATTGGAACTTTTTTGAACAAGGGATTACAATTTGTAATGATCCCGATTTTTAGTAGATGGCTATCCACAGAGGACTATGGAAGCTTTGATCTGTTTTGTACATATGTATCACTGATGATTCCTGTGGTTACATTAGCATGCGGAGAGGCAATCTTTAGATTTGGTGTGGAACAGGATACAGTAAAAGGAAAAGCAAAGCCTATCAGCAATGGAGCGGCGATTGTATTTATCAATTCATTAATCTTATTTGCTATTTTAATGGTGATATATGCAGTTTCAGGCTGGAAGTATACAATGCCATTCTTTTTCATGGCTTTTGGCGAGATCCTGAATAATTACCTTCAGGGATATATGAGGGCAATAAGAAAACTCAATATATACTCGTTTTGTACAGCATTTTCTACATTAAGCATAGCGGTAGCATCAACATTTTTTGTTCTCGTATTAAAAATGGGACTGAGCGGTTTGATTTGGGGCTATGCAGTAGGTTATCTTATTGGAGATTTGATGATTGCTTGCGGAACAAAGTATAAAAAGTATTTTGATTTTAAGTTGATTAGCTGGTCAGGAGTAAAGGAGCTGCTTTCATACTCCTATGCTTTAATCCCCAATAATGTTTCATGGTGGATTATTAATGTATCCGATAGATCAATTATTAATGTCTTTCTTGGAGCTGCATTTAATGGTGTTTATGCAATCGCTAGCAAAGTACCAAATTTGGCTTCTGCAATATTTGGAGTCTTTAGCATTTCTTGGCAAGAAACCGCGTCTGACATGGTAAATTCCGAAGATAGGGATGCATATTACAGCCATATTTTTAACATGATGTGCAGATTGCTATTACCGATGTGTGCAGGGATTATTGCATGTAATTTTATTTTGTTCGGCTTAATTTTCGATGTAAAATATGATACAGCACGACTCTATACCCCTATTTTGGTATCTTCCGTAGTGTTTGGAAGCCTTTCACAGTTCTTTGGTGGAATTCAAATTAGCTTAAAAAGACCAAAAGCAAACGGCGTTACAACAATGATTGGAGCCGTTGCAAATCTTATTGTTCATTTGGCATTAATTAAGTTTGTGGGGCTTTATGCGGCAGCATTGTCAACAATTGTATCAAATATTGTAATTGTTTTTTTGCGTGCGTATCTCCTAAGAAAAGATGTGAAATTCACATTGGATTCTAAAATGCCAATTTATATTATTATTTATGTGTATTTTATCGTAATGGCATATATTAGATTGCCACTGCTTCTGTCTATATTCAATTTGGCATTGGCAGCTTTGTATTTTATTTTGCTTAATAGGGATACAATCAATCAATTACTGAAAAAACTGAAGATTAACATTAGGATATAATAAGAGATTTGAGAGAGGTTAGAATTGGTGGAAAATAAGCAAGCATATCTTATAATCGCTCATAAAGCTGACTTGGCTTTTAAAGCTCTGCTTAGAATGCTGGATGATCCGAGAAATGATATTTTTATCCACATGGATAAAAAAAATACACAGTATAATGAAGAAGAGACAATCAGTTGGGTAAAAAAAAAGTGCAGTCTATCACGTGGAACGTACCAGTGTCACATGGGGAGTAAGTCTAGTAAATGTTGAATTGCTTCTGCTGAAAAAAGCAATCAGTGTCGGGAGATATCAGCATTATCATCTGCTTTCGGGTTCAGATTTACCGATAAAAACACAGGATCAGATAATTTCTTTTTTCAACGAAAATATGAATAAGGAATTTATAAGATTTGAAAAGCCAAATTATGTTTATCAGGATAGAACGAGATATTATCACTTCTTACAGGATAAGATAGGACGCTCACATAATTTGATTTTTAGGGGTAGTGAAATACTATTAGTGCAGATGCAAAAAATATTTCACATTCACCGAAACAGAAAAATAGAATTCCAAAAGGGAACACAATGGTTTAGTATTACAGATGAGCTTGCCAGATATGTTGTTGAAAAAGAAAGTTGGATACAAAAAGTTTTTAAGTACACATATTGTAGTGACGAAGTTTTTTTACAAACAATATTAATTTCTTCTCCGTATAAGAATAATTTGTATCATAAAGAATTCGATAATGACCCACATGCGATAATGCGTCTTATTGATTGGAACAGAGGAAAACCTTACACGTTTAGGGCTTCTGACTATGATGAGCTGTGTGAATCAGATATGTTTTTTGCAAGAAAATTTGATCCCTCGATTGATTCTGAGATTATTGAAATGATAGTAAAAAAATATGCAAACAAAACGGTGTGAGTGAAATGAGGTGAAAATTATGAACACAACATTACTTATCATGGCTGCTGGCATCGGTTCCCGCTTTGGAGGCGGAATTAAACAGCTGGAGCCAGTTGGCCTACATAATGAAATTATCATGGATTATTCTATCCATGACGCTATTGAAGCAGGATTCAACAAGATCATCTTTGTGATCCGCAAGGATATCGAAGCAGATTTCCGGGAGCGGATTGGCAACCGTGTGGAAGCTATCTGCAAAAAACTGAATGTGGAGACTGCTTACGCATTTCAGGATTTGAACAATGTACCGGGCGTTGTACCGGAAGGAAGGACAAAGCCCTGGGGAACAGGACAGGCAGTTCTTGCTGCGAAAGAGTTGATTCACGAGCCGTTTGCTGTAGTCAATGCAGATGATTACTATGGTAAAGAAGCATTCCGGCAACTTCATGACTGGCTTGTACTGGAGCATGCGGACAATGCCATTGCGATGGCGGGATTTATTCTGAAGAACACGTTATCAGATAACGGTGGAGTCACCAGAGGTGTGTGCAAAGTGGCGGAAGGCCATACTCACATCACCGATGTTGTCGAGACCAGCAATATTGTTAAGACGGTCACTGATGGATGTATTGGTGCAGAAGCTGATGGTGTTGAATTGAACCCCGAGTCTTATGTGTCTATGAACTTCTGGGGCTTCCCGGCGAAGGAAGGCTGCACTTCGGCATATCTGGATGCTCTGGAGCAAGGATTCAGGGAGTTCCTTGAGAATGATGTAAAGTCAAATCCTCTGAAAGCAGAATATTTGTTGCCAACCCATATCGGCGGCTTGCTGAGAGATGGAAAAAATACCGTGAAGGTGCTGGAAACCAAGGACAAGTGGTTCGGCGTTACATACAAGGAAGACAAAGAGGCAGTGGTTCAGAGCTTTAAGAAGCTGATCGAGGATGGCGTGTATCGGGAAGAACTGTACAGCGATTTGTGAGAACAAACAGATGTGTCTTGATTTCTGCTCACACTCGCTATATACTAAAATAAGGCCGTGCATGGATAACCTGTCCCTGCACGGTAGCTGCTCGGTACTTTGCACACCTCTCCGTGGTGAGCAGCAGGCAACGCAGTAATGATGTGCTGTGGCTAAGAGGCAAAAGAAAAAATAATAGGAGGGGATGCTCTGTGGGAATAAACATTGGTAATAATAATAAGTTTAAAAACGTAACGATTGCAGAAAAAATGAATGGTACCACTGAACATAGAGCTGAGAAAAAAACATTTGCAGAAAGACATCCCATCTTAATTGGTCTGTTTTGCTCTTTTGTCGTGGGAGTATTACTACTGTTTAGTTTTTGGGACAAGATTATTGTATTTATAGAGAATCTGTTTTGAGTGCGAGGGTTAGGATATGGCAAGGAGCTGTATAATTAGGGATTTGGCAAGCGGAAAAGTATCGGTAGATATAGGCTTAAAGCAATTAAAGGTTTTGCTTACAGAATTTGATAAACCAGAAATGCTAAAGTGGGTTAATGCAGAATTGCAGGGCTACGATGATGAGGATGATTTGCCTGAGTATCGGATTATTGCAGGAAATCTTGTTGGAAATTTCTTGAATTACTACACCAAGTGTACGCATATAGGTATTCCACTCATGTCGAATGCACCGGAAGAGATGGTTGAGTTGTGTACTCAGGTAAAACTTTATGATAGTTTGCCAGCCCTTAAGACATTAATTGAAGGCGATAAAGAATTTGGCAGGCAAATCAATTCGTCCTATTTGCCATATATTCAACAATTTTCAGCAATTTCAATGACGGCATTGTTAAGTGCTGTTGTAGAAATATCTCAGACCCAGGTTAAGAATGTGTTCTCGAGAGTTGAGAATACAGTGCTTGATGTTCTTCTTTTATTGGAAAAGCAATTTGGTAATCTGGACGATTTGGATATCGATTTGTCATCGAAGAATAACGAGGAAATCCGATACATAACGAATGATATTATGGTTTTGATCTATAATGACAACAGTATCTCTATTGGCGACAATAATAAAATGAAGGATACAAGTATCTCTACATCGAAATGAAATATAGATGGGAGTATCTTGCATCCATAATCACACAGTGCTATACTTAGTCTATCATATTTTCAACTGAAACGGAGTGTGTACATCTATGCCGCGTCCCAAGGGTTCCAAGAATAAAGTCAAACCCACCACCGCAGATTTCACATCCCTCATCGCTGAGAAGTCATCTGCCAAAGATGCTCTCGTCGCCGACATCGCATCCCTCGAAGAGAATCTGACAAGTATCAGAGAGGAATTGAAAGCGAAGAAGGCAGAGCTGAAGAAGCTGGATATTGAGCTCGGCAAGTTGGAAGAGCAGAAGGCTGCGTTCGATGCTGCGGAAGCTGAGAAAGCGAAGAAAGCTGAACTGGAAGAGATGATTCAGAAGCTGATGGCCGATGGAGTAAGTGCGGCTGAGATTCTGGAGAAGTTGAAGTAAATCTGGTAGTTGAAAAGTCAATTTTGAAGCCGTGTGGAAGATATTTTGAAATTTTTCAAAATAATATCGTACACACGGCTTTCTGTGGAAGTGAGTATATAGTTTGTAACGGAAATAAATATACCGTGATAGGGTATATGGAAAGGAGGGATGATATGGGTGTGGACAATAAGAAAGCAAAGAGAAAGCCCGGTGGCGGCCGGAAGCCGTCTAAGCCGGACTATAACCCAAGTGCCATCCTTCAGAATCAGATGGACGCAGCCGTAGCTCTCTACAGTGCCGTTGATCATCCGTCCCTCCAGACGATAGCGAACGAGCTTGACCTCAATCCCATCAAGGTTCGTAAGCTGCTGATTACCGCCGACGTGTACAAGTCTGAGGTGGCAGATCAAGTGAACCGGGTATTTACTAAACACAGAGCCTCCGGTCTGTCACACACAGAGGCCATCACAGCGACGATGAGGGAGTTGAATCTCTCCAAATCTTCTGTCACTTCGTATCTGCCTTATGAGAAGGGCGTGTACTTCCCGGCCGAAACGGATAGTAATAATATCAGCGTTGGAGCAGAGCGTATTCGGCGGATGAGGAAGCGGGAAAAGATTCTGGAGGAGCTGAGGGCCAAACAGAGCGAGGAAGCCCTATGGGCGGCGGTAATTGAGTTCCAGGGCTACAAGTTCCGCACCTATTCCGGGCTGGTATTTTCCTACGGTCTGAAGAAAGGTAGAGGGGATACCTATACGAAGGAGCTGTTCATCGACCGGAGAGAAAATAGCAAGAGCTTGGCTTGGAGTTCGGTTCTGCTGGCCTTTCATAATATACCGCAAATTGGCTACGTGGTCGACCGTCCGAAGGCCCTCGGTGACATCCGGGGTGTGACTTATATCTACGCGATGTTCTACCGGTTCGGTCTGATCGATGCGCCGGAGAAAGCGAAAGAGAAGATGGAGCCGGCGAGGAATAAAGACTCAGAGCAAATGAGCTTTGTGTGAAGTCCAGACTACTTGTTGTGCCGCATAATCAGATACTGGCTATGTGCAGAATTCTATGGTAGAATGGTTCGCATTAGTACCAGGAGGTAAAGCACATTGGCTTTTTATATATCTCTAATTTCCACGATTCTCTGGTTTATCTTCATGACCTACCTTTCCCATCAGGATGGGGAACACACTGGCAAGACAAGTCGGGAGCTGGCAGAGCATCTTCGTTTTCTCGATAATGATATCAATGACTCGATGTAATCCAGAAACTAACCTGTCAAAACCATTCGGCAAAAGTGCAAATAATATCTAATTTCACCTGATTCGAAATGCCGGTGTTTTGTAAAAAATGACAGCACATCATACAAAGAACGTATGTTCTTCGTATGATTATCTTATTGTTGGTTCCGCATCAGTATAAATCTACGGAATAGAAGTTGTCAAAAATACGATCGTTTTATTCCGCATATACGATTATAGATACTGTTGGATGAACACTTATAATAACAATAACACCCGGCACTGTTTGGTCGGGTGAATTTTTAAAGTACAAAAATTACTTTGTCATCTTAAATTTGCTGGCATCTCGGATTGTGTTCTTATCAATCACGACAACATTCAGTTTTGAAATATCCACAAACTGAAAAGGAAGATTATCTGTATTCTCTGGTATGGCAGGATCTTCTGTTGTATCATCTTGTTTGGAAGAGCAGTCTAATGTACTGTCCTTCTGTTCAAGAGAAGAATTTTTATTTTGTGTTTCCTGATATTGAACCTGTTTCGTGATGTCTTTCCATTCGGGGCGAACAATAGAAAAGATCAGTTCAAGCAGTGCAATAAAAATCCCAAGGCCACCATTTCCGCGGTCGCGGCATAACGAGAATAACTGTGTCCGTGCTTCCTGGGAAAAGGATACTGCATAGAGTTTTTCTAATCGGTCAAGATAGGAGAGAATCTCTTCCTTCTTTATGGTATTGAATTCTGATTTTAATAATCGACGGAAGATCTGTGGCTGATCGTGTTCATCTTTATCGTTGCCAACCAACAGGTTTTTGAGTTTATAAGTTCCGCAAAGAACGAATGGCACACCTGTCTGATCGTAAATCTGACGTAAGACATCGATCTTACTGACATTACCCCGGTGGAGGTATTCGCATTCATCGAAGATGATACAATGGTTTGGATTATCCTGTAAGGCTGTAGTGATCTGAGTCTGGATCCGGTCATTGTCCCCCTTTACATTAACATTGATCGCATCTGCGATAGCCAAAAGCATACTTTTCATAGTAGTGTTTGGTGAACAAAGGATATAGTGATTTCTTGTTGGATTTTCTGATTCCAGCATTTTGAGAACAGTCGTTTTTCCTGAACCGGGAGCTCCGAGAACAACAGAGAGTTTTCGTTCCTGGATACTGAATTTAAGGGAACCATATACGGATTTAAAGTTTTCTGTTTCCATGATCGGGAGATGTGTTTGTGTTAACATTATGTTTACTCCTTTCTTTTCATTATCTGTGATTATCTGTAATTGTCAGTATAAATGTTTATACGATCGGTCCAGCCAGAGACTGGAAGAATTGGGTAGCAGCTCCCGGCTGGCCATCGTCGTCATCGGGTTTTAAAAGGTTGTCCATATAATTGGTGGCCAGTTCTTTGATATCTTCCGGGATACGTGGATCGTCCACTGCGTCTGTCTGATCTTTTTCCAAATCAATAGTTTGAACATAAGCTGGATGATCCTCATAGGTATCGATAGCGGGGAACTTCAGTGCTTCGCTTATTATGTTGGTCTGAAGGACGAGATTGTGAACCAGTTCTATATGTTTGGAACAGACCTTCAGATGCTCATTCTGTTCCATGACATGTTGGATGACCTTGTATCGCAGTTTTTCTACCAGGTCAAGATTCTTTATCAAGTGTGCCTCTCCTAATGTGAGTTTTCCAAGAGTGACCACAAGAGTACGGTTGAAGGGAGCATCAAATGCGAATACACGGACTTTTTCTCCTGTTTCGACAAATGGAGCAAGCGAGGAACACCAATATTTTTGATTCTGAAAGAATATCCCCTGACGATGTACATACCGTTCTTCACTGATGCTCCGAAGAACAGCAAGAGTGCGCCAGGTTGGGACCAGAGTGTTTGCCTTGGGCAGGCGGTCATATAATTGATTGGGAGATTCATTTGTTTCAGAAAAGTCATTGTATTCCGGATAAATGACTTCTGCAAAATACTCTGCAAACTGTGCAAAGGTATACAGCTTGCCGTATTTCCGGTCTTCTTCTAATGTGATGGGACGTTTAGAGGGATTTTCGCCACAATAACCCGGGAGGTCGCTGATCCATTCCTTTTCAATGGTTTCCCAGATTCTTTCTATAGTCTTGCTACAGCTACGGTAGGGAAGAGCTTTTATGACCCGGATTCCCATCCACTCGAGCAGCCCGCTTTCACCAAAGGCTTTATTAAGGTATAGGGGTTCTTCTTCCGTGTTGGGCAGGCCTTTTAATTTATCCGCACAGTAATCGCGGCCGTTGTCCTGGTAGTAATAAACGGGTTGACCGCAGTATCTGCAGTCCACTTTAAAGGCGCAGGCCCTTGCAAAAGCTTCAGCGATCGTAGTAGAATTTGGCTGCAGTGTCAGTGCATATCCAACAAGTGCATTTGTTGCGGCATCGATGATCCCGGTCAGCCAGACTCGTTTACTGTTCCAGGTGCCGTCCGGATTCTGGGTAGTCTTTACGAAAATATCCAGCTTCGTGTGGTCGGCGATCCACACATAGTTCACTTCCTGAGGTTTATTCCGCGGTGGTGTGTAATTGTGTTTTGATGCCCATGCCCGGACACCATTCCATGCAAGGCAGGTCTCCTGGTCGGAACTGCGGTTCACGATGGTACATACGGTATCCGGGAGGTTGGGAATGACCATGGTTTCCCGGTTCCGTTTACAGGTTGCGGTTGGTATGAGATCACCTTTATTATGAGACCCGTTTTTTACGTCCGGATGATAAGGACACTGGCTGCAGGAAAAGTTTCTGAGATCCTCCATTTCCCGGAGGATCTTTGCACAGGAAGGGCGTCCTACAGCCCAATGACGATAAATGATATAGTCTCTGGCATAAAAGCAACAGGTGGGATAACGGTCACGGGTGTCTTTGATGACCTGGATCATATAGAAGAGTATTGCAATTATGTTCCAGAAGTAATAGATTACCGCTCGATAGGTGAAAGGGTGCGGGAACTGCGAAAAGAGAAAAAACTGATCCAAAAAGACTTTGGAGAGAAGGTTGGATCTTCGCCGTCAGCGATCTTCAAAATAGAAACGCACCTGAATCATGCGACCGACAAAACACTTCATGATATAGCAGATACATTTGACGTTGGATTTGAATGGCTGAAGTTCGGAGATGAGAGATACCGGAAATCCCCGGTGAATCGAAAGCTGATTGAATGGTTAATGGTCCATCAGGAAATCAGAGATCAGCTTTGGAAGAAGATGATGGATGAGGAACAGAATTGACAGGTTGGAGTCGGGATTACAGTAATATACATTGTTTTTTATCGGTAATTTGGTTATAATATTATTGAAGATTGTCAGGAGGTGGAATAGACTTATGGAAAAACTGCAGGACGAAAAATTAAAAAAGATATTGATGGAACTGGCAGAGATGTTGCAGGAAGTATATCGCGATAAGCTGAAAGAAGTAATTCTATATGGTTCTGTTGCACGTGGAACGGCAACTGATGATTCGGATGTAGATATTATGGTTCTGGTAGATGGAACTGATCAGGAGCTGCGGGCTTTTGAAGATAGATTGAGCGATGTTTCGACGGATATTTCCATTAAATACTTTAAGGTATTCTCGATTATCGATGTTTGCTATCAGGAATATATGGATTGGATGAAAATATCCCCATTTTACAGAAATGTATCAGAGGAAGGAGTAGTTCTGTATGCAGCTTGATGTTATAACACTTTCTATATACCGGTTGAACCGGTCAAAAGAGGATCTGGAAGCTGCCATCAGTAATCATGAGTCTGGATGTAATCCGGAAACTAACTTGTCAAAACCATTCGACAGAATTGAAAATAATATGTAATTCTTATGTTGGATGAGGAACAGAATTGACAGGTTGGAGTCGGGATTACATTGGTAGTTTAAAATTTATTATTAAGCCGTGTGGAAAATATCAGAGTTTATTCATAAAATATCGTACACACGGCTTTTGGTGGGAGTATCCATATAGTTTGTAACGAGAATAATGTACCCTAGAAGGTATATATGGGGAAGGTCTAAACTCAAATTCAAGTACGCCTCGGCGTACTTGCTGAGAGGTGCGCGTCATGCTCTGCATGACACAATACATCTGCGCACCTCTGCAATCCGCCGGAGGCTTTATCTTGGAAGGAGATTGGACTCCCACCAAGACTAATTTGTCGCATCTCGCCACCTATAAAGGTGGGAGTCCAATCTTCTTCCAAGATAAAAAAATAATAAAGAACAGGAGGACAAGACAAATGAAATTATCCAAAATACACCACATTGCGATTATTGTGTCCGACTACGAAAATGCGAAGGATTTCTATGTAAACAAGCTTGGTTTATCCGTTATCAGAGAAAACTATCGTCCGGAGCGCAAGGACTGGAAGCTTGATCTGCGAGTAAATGAGCACACGGAACTGGAGATTTTTGCGGAGGAAAATCCGCCGAAGCGTGTGAGCCACCCGGAAGCCTGCGGTCTGCGGCATCTTGCCTTTTGTGTGGAGAGCGTGGAAGAAACAGTAAGGGAACTGGCAGAACAGGGGATTACATGTGAGCCGGTTCGTATAGATGATTATACCGGCAAGAAGATGACTTTCTTCCATGACCCAGATGGATTGCCGTTGGAACTGCATGAGTAACGATGGGAGAGAATGGAAAGAATAAGACCCGGAAGACAGGAGGCGGCCGTAAGCCATCCAAGCCGGACTACAACCCAAGTGCCATCCTTCAGCAACAGATAAATGCAGCTGTGGCGCTCTACGGAACTGCTGACCATCCTTCCCTCCGGGCGATTGCTGATGAACTCGACCTCAATCCTATTAAAGTACGTAAGCTGCTGATCACCGCAGGCGTGTACAAGTCGGAGATTGCCGATCACCTTCAAAGAGAGTTCAATAAACACAGAGACTCCGGCCTGTCACACACAGAGTCCATCGAAGCGACGGTGCGGGAACTGAATCTCTCAAAAGCCTCCGTCACCTCGTACCTGCCATATGAGAAGTGCGTGTACTTCCCTGATGAGACGGACAGCAATAATCTCAGCGTTGGTGCGGAGCGCATACGCCGGATGCGAAAGCGAAAGAAGATGATCGAGAGGGTAAGAACAGAGCAGACCGAAGAAGCTCTTTGGAAAGCAGTGATTGAGTTTCAGGGCTTCAAGTTCCGCACTTATTCCGGGCTGGTGTTTTCGTACAGTCTAAAGAAGGGGAGAGGAGACAACTACACGAAGGAGCTGTTCATCGACCGGCGAGAGAACAGTAAGAGCTTGGCTTGGAGTTCGGTTCTGCTGGCCTTTCATAATATTCCAAGCATTGGTGCTGTGGTTGACCGCCCGAAGTCTCTCGGTGATATCCGGGGCGTGACCTACATCTATGCAATGTTCTATCGGTTTGGCCTGATCGATGTGCCGGATAGAGTAAAAGAGAAGATGGAGCCGGTGAGGAAAGTCGATCCAGAGTAAATGAGTTTTTTGTGATTGCCTGGAGCATTTATTATGGTGTGACATTGTAAATATCTCCAAGAAAAAAGTAAATGAATCATGCGACCGACAAAACACTACAGGATATTTCCGCTTTACGCTGTGTGCAATATTTGAGATAATGGATGGTGGAAATAAGCTATGAGCCCAGGAGTAAAGAATATCATTGCATGATCGAGAAATATGAGAAATAGATTGATAATTGCTTCTTCCTATGCTAACATTATTTTGATGTAAGGATTTGGTTACAAATGATCGTCGGAACTCATTTCTTTCGAGTAGGTGATATTTCTAGTGTAAATGAGGCTCTGTCAAATGCCAGAAGTAAATGAATATGAAGACTGGAAGGCGGATTGTGAACAGTATTATGATCCGGATTCGGAGAGTCCGTTTGAGGCTGAGATTTAGTTGAGATGAATTAAGAGTGCAGGAGAAAATAATATTTTGAAAAAGACAACATTATTAATCATGGCCGCCGGTATCGGTTCTCGTTTCGGTGGAGGAATCAAACAGTTGGAACCTGTCGGATTGCATGACGAGATCATCATGGATTATTCGATTCATGACGCGATTGAGGCCGGATTTAACAAGATTATTTTTGTTATCCGCAAGGATATCGAATCTGATTTCCGAGAGCGGATCGGAAATCGTATTGAAGCTGTATGTGGTAAAAAGGGCGTTGAAGTGGCCTATGCGTTCCAGGATCTGAACGATATTCCGGCTGAAGTTCCTGCGGGTCGTACCAAGCCGTGGGGAACCGGACAGGCCGTCCTAGCTGCGAAGGATGAGATCCATGAGCCGTTCATGGTGATCAATGCAGACGATTATTATGGAAAAGAAGCGTACCGTCAGATGCATGACTGGCTGGTAGTAGATCATGCAGACAATGCAATTGCCATGGCGGGATTCATTTTGAAAAATACGTTATCCGATAATGGCGGTGTAACGCGAGGTGTCTGCAAAGTGGAAGAGGGTCATACTCATGTTATCGATGTGGTGGAAACCGGCAATATCGTGAAAACGGTTGATGAATCAGGAGTTGTCGGTGCATCGGCTGACGGAGTGAAGCTTGATCCGGAGTCTTATGTTTCCATGAATATGTGGGGCTTCCCGGCAGAGGAAGGATGTGCACCGGTGTTTCTTAAGGTTCTGGAAGAAGAGTTCCGCACCTTCTTTGAGAAAGATGTTCCGGAGAATCCTTTGAAAGCAGAGTATTTACTTCCGACCCTGATCGGTGGACTGATCCGTGGAGAAAAATATACTGTTAAGGTGTTGGAGACCAAAGATAAATGGTTTGGCGTTACATATAAGGAAGATAAAGAAGCGGTTATGGAAAGTTTCAAGAAACTGATCAGCGACGGGCTTTATCAGGAAGAATTGTATTCAGATTTATAGAATGATGAAAAGCAGGTAAAATCGGAATTAAGAAGATTTTGCCTGCTTTTTTCTTTATTGGAAAGAACGCCGGTGGCGTTTTCATAAAAGGCCTGGGTGAAAGCGGTAAGCGTTACCAAAGGTTATGCATCGAGTTTTTGGGCGTGTGGATTGCTTTTGCTACTTTCGTATGGTACAATTCAATCAAAATGAATGACACTTTTGGAAGGAGTATGGGCAAATGGGAAGATTCTTGAATCCGAATAATCGTGCATTTCAGATCACACTGAACTCCGAAATATATGTAGATAAGACCGGATTAATCGAATACACTAATAAAGCGATCGATACCATGAAGGCTTTTATCTGCAACAGCCGCCCGCGCCGTTTTGGCAAATCGATTGCGGCTAATATGCTTACAGCATACTATAGTAAGGGCTGTGATTCGAAAGAAATGTTTTCTGGTTTACAGATCAGCAGCATGGATTCTTTCGAAAAATACTTGAATAAATATGATGTGATCCATTTGGACATTCAGTGGTGTCTGGCTCCGGCTAATGGGCCGGAACATGTGGTTGAATTTATTGAAAAAAGTACAATAGAGGAATTAAAAACAGCGTATCCGGGCATCCTTGCAGATTCGGTGAGTTCGCTTCCCGATGCAATGTCACAGATTTATACTGCAACAGGAAATAAATTCATAGTCATCATTGATGAATGGGATGTTCTCATTCGTGATGAAGCGGATAACAGAGAAATACAGGAGCAGTATATTGATTTTTTGAAAGGTATGTTTAAGGGTAATGAGCCTACAAAGTTTATCAGTCTTGCATATCTGACAGGAATCCTGCCGATCAAAAAAGTAAAAACGCAGTCAGCGTTAAATAATTTTGAGGAATATACGATGCTTGATGCAGGCGTGCTTGCTCCTTATGTTGGATTTACAGAAGAGGAAGTTAAGGAACTGTGCGAAAAGTATAATAGGGATTTCAGAGGAGTTGAGCGCTGGTATGATGGCTATCTACTTTCTGATCTGCATATTTATAATCCGAGAGCTGTTATAAGTGTGATGGACAGGGGCAATTTTCAAAGTTACTGGTCCCAGACAGGGACATTTGAATCTATAAGGCCTTATATCGACATGGATTTTGATGGATTGAAAACTTCGATCATTGAAATGATCGCTGGCGCATCAATCGAGGTGGATACGTCATTTTTTCAGAACGATATGGTCAGCTTTATTGACAAAGAAGATGTTCTGACGCTGCTCATTCATCTTGGATATCTTGCATATGACCAGAAGAAGAAAACTGCTTACATCCCAAATGAAGAAATCCGGCAGGAGTTTATTTCTGCTACAAAGAAAAAGAAGTGGAATGAATTAATTGCGTTTGAGCAGCAGTCGGTCAACTTATTAAATGCTACATTGGATATGGAAGCAGAAGAAGTCGCTGCTGGCATAGAAAAGATTCATGATGAATATGCGTCAGCCATACAGTATAATAATGAAAATGCTTTAAGTAGTGTACTTTCCATCGCTTTTTTGAGTTCCATGCAGTATTATTTTAAGCCAATTCGGGAACTTCCGACGGGGCGAGGATTTGCGGATTTTGTGTATATTCCAAAGCCGGAATACGTTATGGATTATCCGGCCCTGGTGGTGGAACTCAAATGGAATAAAACGGTGGATACAGCATTGAAACAGATTAAGGAAAAGAAATATCCAGAATCATTGATGCAGTACAGTGGAAACATTTTGCTGGTTGGCATCAATTATGACAAAAAGACGAAAGTTCATCAATGTGCAATAGAGATGATGGAATTCTAATCTTCGTACCATATGAACAATAAACAATCTAAATAATTGACACATTTCGGTATAATTACGTTCTATCGCAAAATTCCTGTTTCGTTTACAATATTGAAAAAGGATGAAAGAGATCTGGCTTCGCAAGGGAGAGGAAATATGGAAAATATAATTGAGATCAAGCATTTGAATAAGAGTTTTGGTGAGGTGAAAGCGGTTCGGGATCTGAGCTTTTGTGTGAAGGAGGGAGAGCTGTTTGCTTTCCTCGGCATTAACGGGGCGGGAAAATCGACGACGATCAACATTATGTGTGGTCAGCTTTCGAAAGACAGTGGGAAAATTGTGATCGACGGAAGTGATCTGGATCAGAATGTGGATGCAGTGAAGCGGGAGCTTGGCGTGGTGTTTCAGAATTCGGTTCTGGATAAGGCACTCAGTGTGCGGGAAAATCTGGAGAGCCGGGCGGCGCTCTACGGGATCACCGGGGAAGCGTTTAAGATGAGACTGAAAGAGCTGGCGCGCCTTCTGGATTTTGAAGACATTCTGAAGCGGACGGTGGGCAAATTGTCCGGTGGTCAGAGAAGGCGGATCGACATTGCGAGAGCGCTGCTCCACAGGCCGAAGATCCTGATTCTGGATGAGCCGACGACGGGACTAGATCCGCAGACGAGAAATACGCTCTGGAGTGTGATCAGTGATCTGAGAAAGAATGAAAAGATGACCGTTTTCCTTACCACGCATTACATGGAAGAGGCGGCGGATGCGGACTATGTCATCATTCTTGACAATGGAAAGATCGTGGCGAAGGGAACGCCGCTGGAACTGAAGAATCTGTATACCGGAGATTTTATTACGATTTACGGGGCGAAGGAAGAAGAAATCAAAATGCTCGGTGCAAAGTATGAGGCGATCCGGGATGCGTACCGCGTATCGGTACCGAATACGGCTGCAGCGACACAGCTGATCCTACGCTATCCGGAGATATTCAAGGATTATGAGATCACGAAAGGGAAAATGGATGATGTGTTCCTTACCGTGACCGGAAAGAAACTGGCGGGAGGTGTGTAGGATGCGGGAATTATATGCGCTTGTAAAACGGGATACAAAATTATTTTTTAAAGATAAAGGCATGTTCTTTACTTCGCTGATCACACCGATGATTTTGCTGGTATTGTATGCATCCTTTTTGAGCAGTGTGTATGAGGATACGTTCCGCTCGTCGCTTCTGGCGGCAGGGGCATCCGTACCTGATCGATTAATTGGCGGCTGTGTAGGCGGAGAGTTGGCTTCATCACTTCTTGCGGTTTGCTGTGTGACCGTAGCTTTCTGCTCCAATATGCTGATGGTGCAGGATAAGGTGAGCGGTGCGAGAAGAGATCTTACGATCTCGCCGGTTAAGAGCAGTACTTTGGCACTGGGATACTATATTTCCACACTGATTTCCACACTTCTGGTGTGTTATGCGGCAACTGCGGTGTGCCTTTTGTATATCCGCAAAGTGGGATGGTATCTGACTGTGAAGGATGTGATGCTCCTTCTGCTGGACGTATTTCTTCTGGTGATGTTCGGAACCGCGATTTCAAGCATCATCAATCATTTTCTATCCAGCCAGGGACAGATTTCCGCAGTTGGTACGATCGTCAGTGCGGGATATGGATTTCTGTGCGGCGCCTATATGCCGATTTCCCAGTTCTCGGACGGACTGCAGAAGGTGATCTCCTTCCTTCCGGGAACTTACGGAACTTCTCTTCTGCGCAATCACGCGCTCAGGGGTGTATTTGAAGAGATGAGCAATCAGAATTTCCCATCTGAAGTGATCGAGGCGATCAAAGACTCGGTTGACTGCAACCTGTATTTCTTCGGCACGCAGGTCAGTGAGTCGATGATGTATATGATACTGGTTGGAACGGTACTTTTGCTTCTGGTGATCTATGTGCTGCTGAATATGCTGCACGGAACAAAGGAGAAATAGAAGGATTCCCAAAATGAGGAGGGGCTTCCGAAGGATAAGGTAAAAGAAATAAAAAACTGGAATTGATGCCTGCTATATGGTAAAATTTAAAAAATGTCTTGAGCATATATGTGCTTGAGTAAGGAGCTGGCTGAAATGAAAGAACATAAATTATATCGTAAGATCCGGAGCAGGACTATGCTTGTATTTTTCGTTTGTTTGATCGGTATAGGCGGTGCCGCCTATCATATCTGTCAGTTGAGTGCACAGACACAGAAAGAACAGGCGCGCTATACGGCGCGGGCAGCATCCAGAAGAATAGAAGCGCAGATCAATAAATACCTTGTGGTGGCGGATATTTTGAAGAAACTGGTGGAAGACGGTTATGAGATCGGGCCCGATGAATTTCAGAATATGTCGAAATTCATGATGGACGATGGGGGCGTCATTGAAGGAATTGAATATGCGCCGGACGGAATTGTGGAGGAAGTATATCCGGAAGAGACGAACAGAGCAGCGATTGGGCTGAATTCCTTTGAGCGGGAAGAAGGGGAGGAGGTTGCCGGAATCGAAGGCACCGGACTCGGACTCCCGATTGTGAAGCGGCTTGTAGATATGCTGGATGGTGAAATTACATGCCACAGCAAAAAAGGGGAAGGAACGAGTTATACGCTCCGTTTTGTTCTGGAAGAGGCAGAAAAGGAAGATACCTGTACACAGGATTCTGGCATCGAAACGGACCGCGCTTCTGCCGAATTTGAAGGCATACATGCGCTGCTCGTGGAAGATAATGAACTGAACCGGGAGATCGCGCTCTATATGCTGCGGGAAATGAAATTCCGCACGGATACGGCCGAGAACGGTGCCCGCGCGGTGGAGAAGGTGAAAGCCTCTTTGGAGGATCCGTATGATATCATTTTCATGGATGTCCAGATGCCGGTGATGAACGGGCACATAGCGAAACCGGTGGAGATTCAGAAGCTGGTGGAAGCGGTAAGGCAGGTATTGCAGTAGAAAATTTAGTTATCAAACAACATTTATTATACAGATAACAATTATACATACAACAGGGAGGAACTTATTATGCCAGTATTTGACTTTAAGAATTCGCCGGAAAAGGCACAAATTTCCGAGTGTACCTATACGATCTTTCGCACGAACGTGTCTGAGACATCACCGGAAAATCCAATTCTGATCCTGGATAATTCGAAAGGAGCGTTGAAGCACCACACGTGCGGAATGTTCATCAATCCGGTCAAGCGCACCGCCTTCGAAGTGAAGGAAGAAAATCAGACGGTCCAGGCGGATATCCTGAAGATCGATGCGCGTTTTGTCAGCCTGATCAAATGGCTCGGTGAAAATCATATCAGTGTCCGGCTCTCCGGTGCCGATACGGCGGAAGGATATGCGGTGTATAAGATCCGCGAAATCGCATTTGGCGGAGGAAGCAAGCTGTCCGCGGAAGACGGATTTCTTCAGTTCATGATCGAACGGCTCCTTTCCAGCAACGCGCCGACTGAGGAACTGGAAGATGAAGATCAGGAGGAAGAGGGAGACAGCATGAAGCTGACCAGCCTCCAGAGTATTACGGATTTTATGAACTGTGCGGGACGAACGCTTCCCGACAATATCCGTCTCTGGGCGAGAAGAAATCTGGCAGTCGCGCGTTCCAATGAGGTTTCCCAGGAGGAACGCCGCCATGCACAGAGAGCTCTTTCAATTATGATGAACGTACAGTGGAAGAGCAATTATTTTGAAGCCATTGATGTGGAAGAGGCGCGCAGAATCCTGGACGAAGAATTATACGGAATGGAGCGCGTGAAACAGAGAATCATTGAGACCATCATCCAGATCAACCGGACACACACACTTCCGGCTTACGGACTTCTGCTGATCGGACCTGCCGGAACCGGAAAGTCCCAGATCGCTTACGCGGTTGCAAGGATTTTGAAACTTCCGTGGACGACGCTGGATATGAGTTCCATCAATGATCCGGAGCAGCTCACCGGTAGTTCTCGAATCTATGCAAATGCGAAGCCGGGAATCATCATGGAAGCCTTCGCCATGGCAGGAGAGTCAAATCTGGTCTTTATCATCAATGAGCTGGACAAGGCGGCTTCCGGCAAAGGAAACGGGAATCCGGCGGATGTGCTCCTGACGCTTCTTGATAACCTGGGATTTACGGACAATTATATTGAATGTATGATACCGACGGTCGGCGTTTATCCGATTGCGACGGCTAATGACAGGGATCAGATCAGTGCACCTTTGATGTCCAGATTTGCGGTGATCGAGATCCCGGATTATACACCGGAAGAGAAGAAGATTATTTTCTCAAGATTTGCACTGCCGAAAGTCATGAAGCGGATCGGTATGTATGACAATGAATGTGTACTGACGCCGGAAGGACTGGATGCGGTTATGGATATTTACAAGAATACCAGCGGTATCCGTGATCTGGAGCAGGCGGCGGAGCATCTGGCAGCCAACGCACTCTATCAGATCGAGGTGAATCATCTGGAGTCGGTGACCTTTGATGAGAAAATGGTGCGGGAACTGCTCCCATAACTGCTTCCATAGAAGAGGGGGGAATCCGGATATTGGAGCCGTCAGCTTCGAAAAGAGCGAGTACCGTATATTGGAACAGCTACATAGGAAAGAGGAAGAACAATGACAGAAACATATGAGGTGGCTGAAACACAGACAGACGAAGAAAAAGAACTGGAGAAAGCCGCTAAGAAGAAACTGGTCCGGGAAATGCAGAAAAAAGAGGAAGCGGCAGAGCTTCCCGATCAGCCGGAGACCATTGATGCAAAGGACGGTACCTACACGATCGAGGTGGAACTGGAGGGCGGAACGGGAAAAGCGGCTATCACTTCCCCGGCTGAAATGACAGTAAAAGACGGAACTGCCTGTGCCAGAATTCAGTGGAGCAGCGAGTATTATGATTATATGATTGTGAACGATGAGAAATATCTTCCGGTCAATGAAGACGGAAATTCGGTATTTGAGATTCCTGTTTATGTGTATGACAGAAAGATGGAGGTCATCGCGGACACGACAGCGATGAGTGTGCCGCATGAGATAACATATACGTTAACATTTCAAAAAGAAACAATAGAGAAAGCGCAAAATGCGTTTTCACTTTCCGGTATTGTTGTGGCTGCGGCAGCGATTGCTGCCGCTATATTTATTGTTGTATGCAAAAAAAGACGGCGCAGATAAGAATCATTTGTCTAAATTTGTTGACTTCTTAGGAGACTTTTAGTATTATTTATAGTTGGAAACAAAATGGTGCAAATTACTGATATGGATAAACGATAAAAGCCACAAACCGATAGAAATGACAGGAAGAGGAGTATGTGTTATGAGTGAATTGAGACAGGAAGAAGTACAAAGGACAAATGTTAGGGTAATGAATCCGCAGAAGGTCCAGCCGGATGATGAGATGGAGATTGATTTACTGGAATTGTTTCAGGTGCTCCTGCAGAAGGCTTGGGCGATCATTCTTTGCATGGTGATTGGTGCAGGACTTGCTTTCGGTGGAACGAAGATGCTCCTGACACCGATGTATTCCGCGTCTTCTCAGATTTATATTTTGACAAAGACGACAAGCGTAACTTCCCTTGCCGATATCCAGATGGGTGCACAGCTTACGGTAGACTTTGAAGTGCTGGCAAAGAGCCGTCCGGTGGTTGAGGAAGTCATTGATGAACTGAATCTGGATTATACATATGAAGAGCTGGTAGAGATGATTACGACCCTGAATCCATCCGATACCCGTATTCTTAAGATGACCGTGGAGAATGAAGATCCGAATCTTGCCAAAGAGATCGCGAATGCTATGGCGGAAGTGACTGCAGAGCGTGTGGCATACATTATGAATACTGATAAGCCGAAGATTGTAGAAGAAGCGGTTACTCCGGAGAAACCTTCCAGTCCGAGCACGGTGAAGAACACAGCACTTGGCGGAATTCTGGGTGCAGTTCTCGCTATGGGTATTATTGTTATCATTTACCTGATGAATGATACGATTCAGACCGAAGAAGATGTCAGAAAGTATCTGGATCTGAATACTCTGGCAGCTCTCCCGCTGGAAAAGAGGCATTAACAGATGAAAGAAAAAGGAAGAAAAATACTGATTATTTTGCTCCTTGCGGTGGCAATCGGATGTGCAGGATATCTGATCTGGTATTATGCGTCTGCAGCAAAGTCGGCAGAATCTTATGAGAAAGCTAGAAAAGAGGCAGTGGTTGATACGACGAATCAGACAACGGATGAAGAAGAGAAAGTCGTGATACCGATTGATTTTGCATCGCTTCAGGAGACGAATCCGGATGTGCATGCATGGATCAAGATCGATGGTACGAATATTGATTATCCGGTTGTTCAGAATGAGGAGCAGGAAGAATACTATTTAACGCACACCTGGGAAGGTAAGTATGCTGCTGAAGGCGCAATCTTTACACAGGCTTTTAATAAGAAAGATTTTACTGATTTTAATACGGTGATTTACGGTCATCAGATGGGCGAAGGCGTAGAGACAATGTTCCATCAGCTGGGTAATTATCTGGACGATGAATATATGAAAAATCATAGTGAAATTGTCATCTATACACCGGATCATATTCTCACATATAAAGTTTTTGCGGCGGTAGTTTATGATGATCGTCATTTGATGAAATACTATCATTATGATGAAGAAGAGGATCGTCAGGCTTTTCTGGATTCATTAAAAAATTCAAGAGATATGAGAAATAAGTACAACGATCAGTTGGAAGTTACGACGAATGACAGAATTATCAGTCTGAGCACCTGTATCGCTGCTGAACCCGATCATAGATTACTGGTGGAGGCTGTATTGACAGATGAAAAATAAAAATATGATTATTGCTGTTCTTGCAGTGTTATGCTGTATTCTGATTGGAGGAGTAGTGTATACTGTTTTCTTTACTGATAAAGATGAGAACAGCAAAGAAAATAAAATCTCAGAATCAGAGTCACAGGAAGAAACAACAAATTCGGATAAAATTGTAGTTGACGGTGTGGAATACAGACCGAATACGAATATACAGACAATTTTATTTATGGGAATCGATAAGCAGGCCAAGGGTGTGGATGGAAGCAGACCTGGTGAAAACGGGCAGAGTGATAGCCTGAATCTGTTGATCGTAGACCGTGAAACGAAACAGGCGAAGATTTTACAGATTAACAGAGATTCTATGGTTGATGTGGAAGTATATTCTGTAGACGGAGTGAAAGTGCGAACAGAGCCCATGCAGATCGCACTTCAGTATGCATATGGTGACGGAGAGGAGCAGAGCTGCCGCCTTACGGCAGAAAGAGTATCGGAACTCCTTTATGGAGTGGATGTTCAGTCCTACCTGTCGCTTACGCTTGAAGGGATGAGTGAGATAGCTGATGCGATCGGTGGAGTTCAGATGACAATTCCTGAAGACTATACGGCGATCGATCCTGCATTTGTAAAGGGCGCTACGATCACGATGGACGGTAAGCTGGTTGAAAAATATGTTCGTACAAGGGATATTGACGAGCTTGACAGCAATCTGGACAGAATGAAGCGTCAGCAGCAATTTATGAATGCTCTTATCCAAAAGATACAGGGTATGGAAGGCCAGGCGCAGTATATGAGCCTTTATCAAAAAATGGAGCCGTATATGGTAACGAATATGACTGCTGAAGAGATGCTTGCTCTGAAGGAATATCATATAGATGATCAGACTATGGAAGTACCTGGTGAGGTTATTTACAAGGACGGACACGCCCAATATATTGTTGACAACGAAAGTTTACAAAAAAATGTATTGAAAATATTTTACAAAAGCAACTAAATGTGTTATAGTATAGCCTGATAAGGATACAATTTAAATTAGTATCACAATCTTCTATCAAAATAAGGAGGTAGATAGCGATGAAATCAAAATTTGTTAAATCTCTTGGTCTTACAGTAGCTATGGTTGCATGTGCTGGTATGACTGCTTTGGCTGCACCGAGCCCAAGCGCAAAAGTTGAGCAGACAACAACTACAGAAGCAAGCTCACCTAAGACAAGTGCATCTGCAGCATCTGTAGCTGCTGTTGCCGGACTTGCAGCATTAGCCGGAGCTAAAGCTCTTGAGAAGAAAGAAAACTAATTGGTTAATGATGTGATTGGAAGAAAAACTCTTCTTTGTGGTGGGACCATCTGACCGCAGGAAGAGTTTTCTGCTTGTAGGAGTATAAAAATGAATTTGATTGACATTCATTGTCATATTCTCCCTAAAGTTGATGACGGTCCGGATTCCGTTGAAGAATCCCTGAAGATTCTGAAAGATATGAAAAGACAGGGAATAAAGCATGTTATCGTTACGCCGCACTATCGTCCGGAGATGTTTGAACCATCAATGAAAAGGGTTATTTATTCATATCGGCATTTGCGCGATATCGCATATAATATGGGCGTGTCTATGAGCCTTGGCTGTGAATACTATCGGAATGAACAGATCATAGAACATATGGATAACAGAATCAGACCGAGTATGGCCGGAAGCAGATATGTGCTCGTTGAGTTTTCGATGAATGATCTGTTCCCGACGGTTCGGAATTATGTGTACGAGCTGATCACTCATGGATATCAGCCGATCATCGCACATGTGGAGAGGTATTTCTGTTGTCAGAAAATGGAAAAGATTCAGGAACTGAAGGACATGGGAGCATTGGTTCAGTTGAATGCAGGGTCAGTGCTGGGGGAAGAAGGATGGAAGCTTAAGATATTCTGTCTGGATCTGATGAAGAAGGATCTGGTTGATTTTATTGCGTCGGATACGCATAATACGAGTGACCGGAAACTCAATTTGAAGAAATGTGCTTCTTATGTTACGAAAAAAATGGGAAAACAATATGCAGAAAGGATATTTTTCAATAATCCATTAAATATATTGAAGAACAGGTGATCAGATGAAAAGAGTGAATATAACGCTTGAACAGAAAAGCTATTCAAACCGGGAAGAAATCAGGGCACTCCGTACGAATCTGCAGTTCTGCGGAGATGATAAACAGGTTATCATGATGACCAGTTGTCTTCCGGGAGAAGGTAAAACATCCGTATCGATCGAACTGACAGAAGCTATCGCAGATATGGGGAAGACTGTCATTCTGGTGGACGCAGATATGAGAAAATCCGTCATGGCATCCAGATTGAAAGTAAGTGAGGTGGACAAAGGATTGTCGCATTTCCTTTCAGGACAGTGTACATTGGCAGAGGCAATTGTAGCTACAAATGTTCCGAAAATGCATATGCTGATGTCGGGACCTCTTGCACCGAATCCGACAGAACTTCTGGAGACCAAGAGATTTCAGGGTATGGTTGACTCGTTACGCAAGGTCTATGATTATGTCATTATCGACTGCCCGCCTCTGGGGCTTGTCATTGACGCCGCGATCATTGCGCGTGAATGCGATGGGGCGATCCTGGTGGTAGAGTCATCCAAGACCAAATACCGTCTCGCCCAGGAAGTAAAGGGAAAACTTGAACTTACGGGTATTCCGATACTTGGAGTTGTACTGAACAAAGTAGAACGTAAAAAAAATAAGGGTTACTACAGCAAATATTACGGCAAAAACTATAAGAAAAAAGGATATGGCGAGTATTATGCCGCGGATACGGCTGGTAAGAAATCGAATAAATCCAAAAAATAGTATTTTTTCTCTTGCATTTATCGCTAATATCTGATAAAATAACCATTGTTGTGAGTCCATGCATTTGGACATATTTGAACGGTAGGAGGTGCAATCATGGCTAAATGTGCTATTTGTGAAAAGAGTGTTCACTTTGGAAACAACGTAAGTCACTCTAATAGAAAATCATCTAAGATGTGGAAATCTAACGTAAAATCTGTAAGAGTTAAGACAGAGAACGGCGGAGTTAAGAAAATGTATGTTTGTACAAACTGCTTGAAATCCGGTCGTGTAGAAAGAGCTTAATTATCAGATTGAAGCAGAAGAATCCGGCAGATCATTTGAGTTGGAACGGAAGAGAGAAAGATTATTTTGAAATTATCTTGCATACTCAGACAAGTAGAGAACCGAGTGTTGACAGCTTAGGTTCTCTTTTTCTTGTAAAATAGTTCTGAATAGAGTATAATAATAGAAGCCTATATGGAGTCGTAGAATTGGAGGTACAGATTATGAAAGGTAGTATGAGTACTGATTTAGGTATTATTACCGTTGACCTTGATGTCATTGCAAAATATGCGGGTTCTGTTGCGGTAGAGTGCTTCGGAATCGTTGGAATGGCAATGGTGAATGTGAAAGACGGACTTGTAAAGCTTCTGAAGAAGGAGAGCCTGACAAAGGGAATTCGTGTTTCCATTACGGATGATAACCGTATCACGCTGGATTTTCACGTGATCGTAGCTTACGGGGTGAGTATTTCTGCGGTTACAGAGAACCTGATCAGCAACGTTAAATATAAAGTAGAAGAGTTTTCCGGAATGACTGTCGATAAGATCAATGTCTATATCGAAGGTGTGCGGGTAATCGACTAATTAAGGAGGATCTTGTCGTGGCAACGAAAACTATCAATGTGGAGATGCTTGCTAAGATGTTTCTTGCAGGCGCGCAAAATATTGAGGCGAAGAAGGAATTTATCAATGAACTGAACGTATTTCCGGTACCGGATGGAGATACGGGTACGAATATGTCTCTGACGATCATGGCGGCTGCCAGAGAGGTGACTGCTCTGGAGAAGCCGGATATGGCCTCTCTTGCGAAGGCAATCTCTTCCGGATCATTACGAGGAGCAAGAGGTAACTCCGGTGTTATCCTGTCCCAGCTTCTCCGTGGATTTACGAAAGCGATCCGTGATGAGAAGGAGATCGATGTTCCGACGCTTGCGAAAGCGCTGGTTCGTGCGAAGGAAACTGCTTACAAAGCGGTCATGAAGCCGAAGGAAGGAACGATCCTTACCGTGGCAAGAGGAATCGCGGAGAAGGCGGAACAGATGGCCGAAGAGACGGATGATCTGGAGATATTTATTCCGGAAGTTATCAAAGAAGCGGAAGTTGTTCTTGAGAAGACACCGGAGATGCTGCCGGTTCTGAAGGAAGCAGGTGTTGTGGATTCCGGCGGACAGGGACTTCTGGAAGTGATTCGCGGAGCTTACGATGCATTCCTCGGAAAAGAGATCGAATACAAAGCAATCGAACCGGGGAGCGGCGTGAATGTGACCAGGATTTCCGCTGATACAGCGGCTGAGATCAAGTTCGGGTATTGTACCGAATTCATCATTTTGTTGGAAAAAGAATTTACGGATGAGGACGAGGTCGGATTCAAGGCTTATCTGGAATCCATTGGCGATTCCATCGTTTGTGTGGCTGACGATGATGTTGTCAAGGTTCACGTACACACCAATGATCCGGGACTTGCGATCCAGAAAGCACTGACATTCGGACAGCTCTCCAGAATGAAGATCGACAATATGCGTGAGGAACATCAGGAGAAGCTTATCAAGGATGCCGAGAAGCTTGCAAAGGCACAGGCTGAGGAAGCAAAGGAAAAAGCGGCACAGGAACCGCGCAAACCGGTTGGATTTATCGCAGTTTCCATCGGTGAAGGTCTGAATGAGATCTTCCGTGAGCTGGGTGTGGATTATATCATCGAGGGCGGCCAGACCATGAATCCGAGTACGGATGATATGTTGACAGCGATTGAACATGTCAATGCCGATACGATCTTTATTCTTCCGAATAATAAGAATATCGTGATGGCAGCGAATCAGGCGCGGGATCTTACCACGGACAAGCATATTGTAGTGATCCCGACAAAGACGGTTCCGCAGGGAATCACGGCTGTGATTAATTATAATGCAGAGCTGAGCGCTGCCGAGAATGAAGAGGCTATGCTTGAAGAGATCAAGAATGTGAAGACCGGACAGGTAACGTACGCGGTTCGTGATACACACATTGATGACAAAGAGATCCATGAAGGAGATATCATGGGAATCGGAGATCATGGAATCCTCGCTGTCGGCACTGCGATCGAGACGACGACGAAGGACATGCTCGCTCAGCTCGTCGATGAAGATTCGGAACTGATCAGCCTTTATTACGGCGAAGATATTTCCGATGAGGAGGCTGAGAAATTCTCGGCAGATCTGGAAGCAATGTATCCGGATATGGATGTGGATGTGCACAGCGGCGGACAGCCGATCTATTACTATGTTCTGGCGGTTGAGTAGAACCCGGGATCAGAGTGATTGAGAGATTGGATAAAATATAGCGAAAATAGTAAGTTGGAATGGGAGTGTTGTGGAATACTCCCATTCTTTTGATAAGTAAAGGAATTATTGGAAATGAATGAGCAGTCGAGAATCAGTGAACTGAAAGGAATAGGAGAAAAGACGGAAAAGCTGTTCCAGAAAATGGGTGTATATACGGTCGGTGATCTGCTCCGGTATTATCCGCGCGGGTATGATGTGTACGAAGAGCCGGTCAGTGTCGGAGAACTGGAAGAAGGAAAGGTTCAGGCTGTCAAAGGCATCATTTACGGAAGAGTCCAGACGGGCGGCGGGAGAAATATGCAGGTGACGACAGCCTATGTGAAGGATCTGACCGGTACGCTGAAGGTGATCTGGTTCCGGATGCCGTTTCTGAAAAATACATTGAAAAGCGGTGCTCCGATTATCGTCAGGGGGCGCGTGATCGACAAGAAAGGCCAGCTTGTCATGGAGCATCCTGAGATTTTCAGTCCGCCGGAGAGTTATGAGGCGAAGCAGGATACGCTGCAGCCGATCTACCCGCTTACTGCAGGGATCACCAGCCATGCGGTTGCAAAGGCGGTGCGCCAGGCCCTGGATTATCTGGATCTGAGCCGCGATTTTCTTCCGAATAATATAAGAATGCAATACCACCTGGCCGAATACAATTATGCGCTGCACGGAATTCATTTTCCATTGGATAAGCAGGAGTTCTATCATGCACGGCAGCGACTGGTATTTGAAGAATTCCTCACTTTCATACTGGCACTCAGGCAGACCCGCAAGAAGAGTGAACGGGCGGAAAATGGATTTGCCATCGAGAAGAAAGACCAGACGGATGCATTTCTTGCGGCGCTCCCCTATGAACTGACCGGCGCTCAGAAAAAGGTGTGGGAACAGATCGAAAAGGAAATGACGGGACCGTATGTGATGTCGCGCCTGATCCAGGGTGATGTGGGCTCCGGGAAAACGATTATCGCGGTGCTGGCGTTGATGCTTGCAGGACTGAACGGGATGCAGGGAGCCATGATGGCACCGACGGAGGTTCTTGCCAAACAGCATTATGAGTCGGTGACAGAATTGTTTGAAACCTATCATATCCCGCTAAAAGCCGAATTGCTCACCGGATCCATGACGGCAAAGGAGAAACGTCTCGCATACGAGCGGATCGCAAGTGGTGAAGTACAGATCGTTCTAGGAACGCACGCGCTGATTCAGGAAAAGGTGGTTTATCAGAATCTGGCGCTGGTGGTAACGGATGAACAGCACCGGTTCGGTGTCCGCCAGAGAGAGGCACTTGCCGGAAAAGGGAGAATTCCGCATATACTTGTCATGAGTGCCACGCCGATTCCGCGTACCCTTGCCATCATTCTGTACGGTGATCTGGACATCTCGGTCATCGACGAACTGCCCGCGAACCGCCTCCCGATCAAGAATTGCGTGGTGGATACCAGCTACCGTCAGACGGCCTATCAGTTTATGAAAAAGCAGGTTGCTGCGGGAAGACAATGCTACGTAATCTGTCCGATGGTGGAAGAGAGCGAGGCGATGGAAGCGGAGAATGTCATGGATTACGCTGCCATGCTGCAGGAAGAGATGGGAAATGGTATCTGTGTGGAGGCTTTGCACGGTAAAATGAAACAGACGATGAAGGATTCGATCATGGAACGGTTCAGCCGCAATGAGATCCAGATTCTGGTCTCCACGACGGTTATTGAAGTCGGAATCAATGTGCCGAACGCGACGGTCATGATGGTTGAAAACGCTGAACGCTTTGGACTTGCCCAGCTTCACCAGCTCCGTGGGCGTGTGGGACGAGGCGCGCACCAGTCGTACTGCATTTTCATGAGCGGTTCCAAGACAAAAGAGACGAAAAAACGTCTGGAGATTCTGAACAAATCCAATGATGGGTTTTATATTGCGAATGAAGACCTGAAACTGCGCGGCCCCGGCGACCTTTTTGGAATCCGGCAGAGCGGGCTGATGGATTTCCGCATCGGAGACGTATTCCAGGATGCCGATGTGCTGAAAATGGCAAATGATGCGGCAAATAGGATTTTGGATGAGGATCCGGCACTGGAGATGGAGAAACATTGGAAATTGAAGCATCATCTGGAAGAGTATTGTGCGAGTGCGGATCTGGAGGCTACGTTGTGATGTCTGAATCTGGAGGATGACTGTAATGTAGAAATGGGGCGATTTTTAGCCCCATTATTTTTGATGTTTTCTGTTGGATAAAAAAAGAACTTCCCCATGATAAGGGAAGCTCTATTAGGTAATACTGATAAGGATACTGGATAAATAAAGCTGGAAATCGGACTTGAACCGACGACCCCTTCATTACGAGTGAAGTGCTCTACCGACTGAGCTATTCCAGCAAGTACTCCTTCGCAGTAACAAAACTATTATAACAAATTCTGAACAAAATGCAATAGTTTTTTTAAAAAGATTATGATGATTATGATGAACATCAGAAAATATCCGCCTCTCCCTTCCCTTAGAAAAGGAGAGCGGATATTTCCCGGCTTTATCGCCCGATTGCTTTGGCGCTATTTACCTGCCATCTGTTTTTCCTGCTGTTCGATCATTTTCTTAACCATATATCCGCCGACAGAACCATTCTGTCTAGAAGTCAGGTCTCCGTTATATCCGTCGGATAACGGCACTCCCAGTTCGCTGGCAACCTCGTACTTGAATTTGTCAAGAGCGCCCTTGGCTTCCGGAACGGCTGCTCTGTTTGATGAACGACTTGTCATTTCAATTTCCTCCTTTTGTAATGTTTTTCGTTTTCATTTTTAGCTGTAACTTCTTTTTAGATGTTACGATGATAGTATATGGAGAAAAGAAAGTCTTAAACTGGAAGTTGCTGTTAAAACTGGGTGATTGTGAGAAAGATTATTATTGTTAAATAATCAACATATTGTGGATATATCAGTGGCATATAGTATTGTGAATGATAAAATGTTTGTTCTTGCATAAGAAATGACAAGCAGGTGGCATTGGTGCAACTAGACCAGTTCGGCAATCCGGGACACACCGACGTAGATCTCTGATATTTTATACCAGGTCGGATAATCAACGGTGCCGGTCTGGGGCAGGCCGAAAACGGATTGGAATACGCGGACTGCTTCAGAAGTGGCAGGGCCGTAGATTCCGTCTGCGGCAATTTTCGGAATCGCCGGATAAGCATCCGAGATCACATTCAGCTGTTCCTGCATCTGGCGCACTTTCTCGCCGGATGATCCGATCCCCAGTGTGTATCCGGGCCAGGACGACGGTATTCCGGAGATCTCCTGAGCGGTATTGATATACATATTGTCGCCGTAATAATAGCGAAGGATCTCGATTGGAGTGTAGCCCTGTTCTCCGAGAGCCATGCTTCCCCACTGAACCATCCAGTTCGGGCACTGTACCTGCCTTCCGTCACAGTACTGGGTCAGGATCGGCTGACGCACATTCGGGCGGGAGAGATAATTCCCGAAGAGTTCATCCACGATCACCGAGATCGTATCGTAAATGTTCCGCTCCGGAATCCATTTGTGATCGAAGGCGGTGGAAGAGGTGATCGTAAAATCATAGCCCTGATTCCGGTACCCCGAAACCGTCACTGATTCGGGGTGGGAAAGGAAAAGGATCGTGTTTTGTGCCGCCGGTAAAAATGGTTCTGTATAGGGGAAATAAAAAGTAACATTTTCAGGATACATTTCATATGATTTATAAAAAATATAAGGGCGACAGATATGAACGTGGTCATAGAATTCGCTAAGGAAACGCAAGAAAGAGAGAAGCTTCTAAAAGAAGTAAAGGAAATCATGATTCGGGAATGCCTGTCTCAGAAAGAATTTTGGAAAGAAAGGACGGTAAAAAGAGTATGAAAAAAGTCAGGATGCTGCTGCGTGTCAGTTCGAACCATCAGCTGGATCCGGACGGAGACCTGAAAATACAAAGAGAAATTGTCATGGAGTATATTTTGGCACACGAAGACTGGCAGCTTGACGTGAAAGAATATTTTGAAGGGGCCCAAAGCGGGTATCGGAATCATGTAAAAGACAGGGCAATCTTATACGAGGTACTCGAGGATGCGAAAATGCAGGAATTTGACATTCTGGTGGTCTATAAGGATGATCGGATCGGAAGGCTGATGTGGGAGATCGGAGCCTATATCATGCAGCTCAAATCGTACGGAGTCGACATTTACACGACAAAGGACGGATGTATTTCACCGGACAGAAGTGACATTATGGGACAGATGATGCTTGCCCTCCGGTACGGAAATGCGCAGAAATCAAGTGCGGATACGGGGCAAAGAGTGAAGGATACTGCGCAGAAACTGGTAAAAAACGGCAGATTTATGGGCGGAAAGGCGCCCTATGGATATAAGCTGGAGCTTTCCGGAGAGCTTTCCAAACACGGAAGGGCGTTGCATAAGCTGGTTATTATTCCCGAACAGGCGGATGTGGTCGCTTATATCTACGATCTTTCTTATCGAAAAGAATTGGGTTCCGGAAAGATAGCGCAGGTCCTGAATGCGGATGTAACCTACAGCAAGCTGGCACCGAACGACGTATGGAAAGCGGGGACCGTCACAAGTATTTTGACGAATCCGGTATATTGCGGGTATGTTGCATACAAGAGACGTGAGAAAAACAATGGCAGATACCACAGACTGGGACAGGAAGACTGGATTTACGCAGAGAAAGAAAATGAAGAACTGAGGATCATTGATAAGGTAAGATGGAATCAGGTGCAGGAAAAACGGGAACGGCGAAGGCCATGCCTCCCAAATGGGATTCCATCCGGCGCAAAAAGGGCAATGCTGAGAAATGACGGAAATCTGCCGTTGATCGATGTCATACATTGCGGATACTGTGATGCGAAACTGACCAACGGGAGCCGTTATAATTATTGGACGATCAAGGCGACCGGAGAAAAGAGAACCAGCCGAACGCCGCTGTACCGGTGTCCTTTTGCTTCGGATGGGAGGGTACATGAGGGTAAAATGCATTTGCCGGCTGAGAAAATCGAGAATATCGTATTTCAGTATGTGGGAAACTATCTGGACGATGTTATGAATCCGGATGAAATCAAAGCGAAGATTTATGAACAGAATCAAAAAATTATTCGCAGTGTACAGACGAAGATCCGCCAAAAGGCGGGAGAGATTCAAAAAATACAGGACGATATCGATACTATGAAAAAACATGTACCGGAGGCTATGAGAGGAGAATATCCTCTGGAAATCGGGATTCTGGCAGATGCAATCATAGATCTTGAAGAGAGAAAAGCTATAGAGCGAGAAGCAACAGCCAAGCTGCAGGAAAAACTGAGGGAGCTGCAAGAGGAAAAAGAGGAAGGGTATACCTTCGCTGATTGCATGCCGTCCTGGAAGGATGTATTTTGCAGGGCAGATCGGCTGGTGAAACGAGTGATCATTGACAGATTAGTAGAAAAAATTATCGTTACAGATGAGAAACTAACCATTCGGTTCAAATTTGCCCCGAATCTTTTCGATAACAATAGTTAAATCATACATTATATGGTAAGATGTATAGATAAAGTATTAAATAATCATCTAGGTTCAGGCAGAGTGCCCGGCATGGTGTTGGAAAAATAAGGGGGAACACAGTATGGGAATCAAAGTATTTCTTGTGGAAGATGAAATGGTCATACGAAACGGTATCGTAAAAAGTATAAACTGGGAGAAGGAGGGATACCGCCTTGTCGGTGAAGCGAGTGATGGAGAACTGGCGTATCCTATGATTCTGAAAGAAAAGCCGGATATTCTGCTCACCGACATCAAGATGCCGTTTATGGATGGACTGGAACTCAGCAGGCTGGTCAAACAGGAACTCCCGGATACTAAGATACTGATCTTCAGTGGTTACGATGAATTTGAATATGCGAAAGAAGCCATTCGGATCGGCGTGACAGAATATCTGCTGAAGCCGGTTTCTTCCGAACAATTACTGGAGGTTATGAGGCGGATTTCGAAACAGATTGAACAGGACAGGGAAGAAAGAGAGATATTGCGACAGTATCAGGAAGATATGAAGGAAAATGTGGAGCGGGAGAGGCAGAATTTCTTCAGCCACGTGATCCGTGGTGAAGTATCCATCGGCGAAGCGGTCAAAAACGGGAAAAAGTACGGAATGGATCTGAGTGCCGGGTTCTATAGTATTATTCTGTTTAAGATTTTTTCTACGCCGGAAGAGAATATTGTGTCAGAACATATCTGGAAAATCTGTGAGAAAATCGAAACAAAGGTGGATGAGATTCCATACGCGTACTATTTTCAGAGGGGGATCGACGGCTGGGTCTTCCTGCTGACGGCAGAGAGTAAGGAGCAGATGGAAGAAAGACAGAAGAATCTCTGTGACTGTCTGGCAGAAATTATGAAAAATGAAAGAAAAGTAGAATATTTTGGCGGAATCGGGAAACCGGTCGAAAGAATCCGAAATCTGGGGCAGTCTTTCCGGGATGCAGAACGGATTTTTGCGGAGCGATTCACGAGACAGTCAAATCAGTTCTTATCGGGATTCGAGAAAATGGATGTTTACAAGGATGATGAATTCCAAATAAAAGACTTGGGAGATGTGGGAAAATCAAGGGAAATGATTGAAAAATTCCTGAATAACGGAACAAAAGAAGAACTGGAAGAATTCATGGACACATATTTTATCCGTATGAAAGAAGACAAACTACAGTCTACCCTTATGCGTCAGTACATCATCATGGATATCTATATCGTAATCATGTCTTTTTGCGAAAAAATAGATGCAGTAAATCATGATTATCAGCAGGAGACAGAAAAACTGAAATCCACGATACAGAACATGAATTCTGTGTCTGAGATCAGGTCGTATATTACATATATGTTGAATCAGGCGATTGAATTGCGTGACTCGATCAGTAAGAAGCGGTATGCCGACATCATCAAGGCGGCGGAGAAAATGATTTCGGAGCATTACATGTCAGAGGAAATCTCGTTGAATTCCGTTGCCGACAGTGTGGGAATGAGTCCAAGCTATTTCAGTTCTGTTTTCAGCAAAGAATCGGGCAAAACATTCGTGGAATTCCTGACGGAGACCAGAATGGAAAAGGCAAAAGAACTCCTGATGTGTTCTGCGCTTAAGACTTCTGAAATCGGATATGAAGTGGGATATAAAGATCCGCATTATTTCAGTTATATCTTTAAGAAGACACAAGGATGTTCGCCGAAAGATTACCGTGCCCGTGGAAAGGAATAGAGATGCAAAAACAAAAGAAAATATCACTGAATCAGAGGCTGCTTCTGATTGCGGGCACGGCCTTTGTACCGATGCTGTTCTGCCTTATGTATGCGCTCGTTTCATTGAATAATGCGACGACGGCCTATTCAAAGATTACACATAATGTTACTTATGCCAATCAATGTATGGAGTTCAAAGACCGCATGGATTACAGTATGTATCTTGCCGTGATCGGGAAAAAGGATTATGAGGTGCTCGGAAAAGGAGAGATGACGGTCAACGGAACTGTGACTGTCGATCCGCTTAAATATATTGGGGAAACAAAGAAGAAGTGTATGGAATTGTCGAATCTGGCAACAGTGGAAATTAGCAGAAGCCAGATGAGACGAATGCAGAATATTCTGGAATCACTGGAGTATCGTGTTGTGGAGATGGAACGTATGATCAATGGAGAAGGTACGTATGATGAAAACATGGATTATCTGGATCAGAATATTTACATGCTCACATCCATTATCGAAGAAGGCTTTATCAGTTATATTCAGAACGAGACAACCAATCTAAATGAAGTCAGAAAAGAGCAGGAAGAGCAGAACAGACGTGTGTACAGTTTCTGTATCGGAATTTCGATTCTGGCCATTTCCGCTTCAGTGTATTTTACGATCAAGGCACTTCAAAGTGTGACAGTTCCGATCCGCAAACTGTGCGATCTTACGCAGAAGGTTGCGGAAGGTGATTTCACGGTCAAGTCGAAGGTGGATGATATGGATGAGATCGCCGTGCTTACCCGGAGCTTCAACGAAATGACGGAGGAAATAGGCGGCCTGGTCGATGATATCAAAGAAAAAGAGAAGAATCTCTATCTGATGGAAACGAAGCTTTTGCAGGAACAGATTAACCCGCATTTCCTGTATAATACGTTGGATACGATCGTATGGCTTGCGGAAGACCGTCAATACAAAGCGGTTGTTTCTATGGTTACCTCGCTTTCTGGTTTCTTCCGTTCCACGCTTAGCAGTGGAAAAGATTTTATCACTGTGAGAGAAGAGGAAAATCATATTGAGAGTTATCTGAAAATTCAGCAGGTCCGGTATCAGGATATTATGGAGTATCAAATCGAAATGGAACCGGAGACTCAGGATATCATGATTCCAAAACTGCTGCTTCAGCCGCTTGTGGAAAATGCACTTTATCACGGAGTGAAGAAAAAAAGAGGTAAGAGCACCATTCTTGTGCGGGGATGGTGTGAGGAAGAGCGGCTGATCTTCAAGGTGATCGATAATGGAAAAGGGATGACGCTGGAAGAACTGGATCA
Organism: Bariatricus sp. HCP28S3_A4; assembly: GCF_052066395.1. Taxonomy (NCBI): domain Bacteria; kingdom Bacillati; phylum Bacillota; class Clostridia; order Lachnospirales; family Lachnospiraceae; genus Bariatricus; species Bariatricus sp. HCP28S3_A4. The sequence continues at coordinate 57,975 of NZ_JBQHSE010000015.1, forward strand.
TCTCCGCGAGAATATCGGGAGAAATCCAGATGAGAGAACTTCGAAGAGCTTTGGCCTGGCAAATGTAAATCAGAGAATACAGCATTATTATGGGAAAGAATACGGACTGTTTATCGAAAGCGAACTGGGAGTGAAGACGGAAGCAACGATTATCATAAAGACGAGTCTTTCATAAAAAATCCAACTATTTTCATGAAAAATTAAAAACAAACATCTTGATTTTCAAATACATGAAAAAATTGAACCTTTCAAAAAAGAATATTGATTGAGATTATGAATAAAAAACATATAATTTATTTTATAAGATGCATGCAATGATACATGCAAAAATAATAAAGGAGGTTTTGTTATGAAAAGAAAACTCGTGAGCGTATTACTTTGCGCAGCTATGGTTATGACGATGGCAATCGGCTGTGGCGGAAAGAAGGAAGCTGCTACTGAAGACGGAGGAGATTCAGCGGCAACAGAAGATTCCGGTTCTGATCTGATCACGGTTGGTTTCGCTCAGGTTGGTGCAGAATCTGACTGGCGTATGGCGAACTCTGAATCTATGAAAGAAACGTTCTCAGAAGAAAACGGATACGAACTGATTTTTGATGATGCTCAGCAGAAACAGGAAAACCAGATCAAAGCGATTCGTAACTTCATCCAGCAGGAAGTTGACTACATCGTACTTGCACCGGTTACAGAGACCGGTTGGGACACCGTTCTTCAGGAAGCAAAGGATGCAGGTATTCCGGTTATCACAGTTGACCGTATGGTAGATGTATCTGACGACAGCTTATATGAATCATACGTTGGCGGTAACTTCTTACTGGAAGGCCAGAAAGCGGCAGAATGGCTGAAAGCTTACGCTGACGCAAAAGGTATTACTGAACTGAATATCGCTCATATCCAGGGTACAATCGGTGCTTCTGCTCAGATCGGACGTACACAGGGTCTTGAAGAAGCAGCTGAAAAATACGGATGGAACATCGTAGCACAGCAGACCGGTGAATTTACACAGGCTAAAGGACAGGAAGTTATGGAATCTATGCTGAAACAGCATGATAACATCAACGTTGTTTACTGCGAAAACGATAACGAAGCATTTGGTGCAATCGATGCAATCAAAGCTGCAGGTAAGACAGTAGGACCGGACGGAGACATCCTTGTTATCTCATTTGACACTGTTAAAGCCGGTATCGAGATGACACTTACTGGCGATATCATTTGTAACGTAGAGTGTAACCCGCTTCACGGACCACGTGTTGAAGGCCTTATCCAGAAACTGGAAGCAGGCGAGACACTGGAAAAGATTGCTTATGTTGATGAAGGTATCTTTGCATTTGGTTCTGATGTGAAATCTGTTAAAATTGAAGGCGAATTCGCAGGTGAATATCCTGTAACAGAAGTAACACAGGAAGTTGTAGACGGACGTGCTTACTAAGAGATCGTGTATTCGTACATCGTATCAAAAACAGAATATGACGCATACATAGCGTAGTATAAAAGAGAGGCGTAGTAGAATAATCGGTCACTTTCCGAGTATACTGTTACGCCTCTGTCAGTAATATAAAGAGAGAAAGCAGGTGGGACGATATGGATGAAAATGTAGTATTGACTATGAGAGATATATCGAAAACATTTCCCGGCGTAAAAGCTCTTCAGCACGTGGATTTTACACTTCGAAAAGGTGAGATTCATGCGTTGATGGGCGAGAACGGTGCGGGAAAATCTACATTAATTAAAGTGCTTACCGGTGTTCATGATTTTGAGAGCGGCGAGATTAAGATGGCGGGAAACGACAGCCCGATCATCAACCGGTCACCGCAGGAAGCGCAGGAGCACGGAATCAGTACCGTGTATCAGGAAGTTAACTTGTGTCCGAATCTGACGGTGGCAGAGAATTTATTTATCGGACGTGAACCGAGAAAAGCCGGTTTTATCGACTGGAAAACCATGAATAAAAAAGCAACGGAGATTTTAGAGAGCCTGAATATAGATGCATCTGCGACACAGCTTCTGGAAGAGTGTTCTCTGGCCAGACAGCAGATGATCGCAATTGCACGTGCAGTTGATATGAAATGCCGTGTTTTGATTCTGGATGAACCGACATCTTCTCTGGATGATGACGAAGTAGAAAAGCTGTTTACTTTGATGAGAAAGCTGAGAAGTGACGGAGTAGGCATCATATTTGTCACTCATTTTCTGGAACAGGTATATGCGGTATGCGATAAGATCACGGTTTTGAGAAATGGTGAACTTGTCGGGGAATATTCGGTGGCAGAACTTCCTCGTGTTATGCTTGTAGCGAAGATGATGGGTAAAGATTTCGATGATCTTGCGGATATTAAGAGCGCTCACGGACAGCTGAAAGAGTTTATTCCTGTCATCGAGGCGGAAGGTCTTGAACATAAAGGCACGATTAAACCATTTGACCTTACCATACATAAAGGAGAAGTCATCGGTCTGTCCGGACTTCTCGGGTCCGGCCGTTCAGAACTAGTTCGTGCGATCTACGGTGCGGATAAGGCGGACGGAGGCAAGCTGAAGGTGAACGGAAAAGAAGCGAAGATTAACACGCCGCTTGATGCGATGAAGCTTGGTATGGCGTATCTGCCGGAAGACCGTAAGAAAGAAGGAATCCTTGCAGATCTGTCTGTGCGTGAAAATATCATCATTGCCCTTCAGGCAAAACGTGGTCTGTTCAAACCACTCAGCCGGAAAGAAATGGAAGATGCTGCGGATAAATATATCGAAATGCTTCAGATCAAAACAGCAAGCCGTGAAACTCCGATCAAGAGTCTTTCCGGTGGTAACCAGCAGAAGGCGATCATCGGACGCTGGCTGCTTACCAATCCGGAATATCTGATCCTGGATGAGCCGACCCGTGGTATCGATATCGGTACAAAGACCGAGATTCAGAAGCTGGTTCTTGATCTTGCGGATGAAGGAATGGCGGTTACTTTTATCTCATCCGAAGTGGAAGAAATGCTCCGTACCTGTTCGCGTATGGCGATCCTGCGCGACGGCAAGAAAGTCGGAGAACTTTCCGGTGATGAACTTTCTCAGGAAGGTATCATGAAAGCAATTGCAGGAGGTGGCGAGAATGAGTAATACAAAGTTTGATCTGAAAAAGATTACGTCAGCACGTCTGTTCATGCCGCTGGTTTGTCTTGCAGCTGTGCTTTTGGTTAATGTGATTACAACACCCGGTTTCTTTAAAGTTTCCATAAATAATGGAGTTCTCTTCGGGTATGTTATCGATGTGATCAACCGTGCATCCGAACTGGTGATCCTGGCGGTTGGTATGACCCTTGTAACGGCAGCTTCCGGCGGACAGGATATCAGTGTTGGCGCGATCATGGCAGTGACCGGTGCGGTATGCTGTCAGATTCTTACCGGCGGCGAACTGTCCGTTACCGAACACGCCGTTCCGCTTGTGGTTGGTATGTTGGTTGGTCTGTTGGCAGCGGCAGCCTGTGGTGCATTTAACGGTTTTCTGGTTGCGAAGCTGGGAATTCAGCCCATGATTGCAACGCTGATCCTGTTTACGGCAGGACGTGGTATTGCGCAGCTCGTGACAGCAGGACAGATTACATATGTTCGTACCGATTCTTATAAAGTACTTGGCGGATACTTTGCGAAATGTCCGATTCCGACGCCGGTGTTTGTAGCCATCTTTGTTGTAATCGTTGTTACGATTATTCTGAAGAAGACTGCGCTCGGACTTTATATTGAAAGTGTTGGTATCAACGGAAACGCGTCCAGATTGGTTGGTCTGAACTCGACACTGATTAAGTTCCTCACATATGTGATCTGCGGTGTTCTTGCCGGTGTTGCCGGACTGGTTGCTTCAAGCCGTATTTATTCTGCCGACTGTAACAATATCGGTCTGAATAATGAGATGGATGCCATTCTTGCAGTCGCTCTTGGCGGCAATGCTCTTGGCGGCGGTAAATTCAGCCTGATGGGATCTGTGATCGGTGCCTATACGATCCAGGCTCTTACGACCACACTCTATGCAATGAATGTAAAAGCGGACCAGCTTCCGGTCTACAAGGCAGTCGTTGTTGTGATTATCGTCGTTCTTCAGAGCCCTGTATTCAAGAAATGGCTCGCAGGATTTAAGACAAAAAAAGCTGTCAGCAAAGCAGCTGCGGAAGGAGGAGCTAACTAATGAATAAGATCAAACAGCTAAAAAAACAGCTTAATGGAAATAGTTTCCTTCTTTTTATTACAGTTGCGCTGTTCGTTGCTATGTATGTTGCAGGTATGATCGTGTTTGCCGATAAAGGATTCGCGAAGCCGCAGATGTTTTTGAACCTGTTCATTACCGATGCGGGCCTTCTGGTAACATCCATGGGCCTTACGATCGTCATGATCTCAGGTGGAATTGATATTTCCGTAGGTTCGGTTACTGCGCTCGTATGTATGGTGACAGCCGTTTCTATGGAAAAATACGGATTGAATGCTTACACAACGATCGTGATCGCACTTCTGATCGGGCTTGCTTACGGTATCGTACAGGGATTTCTGGTATCTTATCTTGAAATCCAGCCGTTTATCGTAACCCTTGCAGGTATGTTCTTCGGACGTGGTATGACATCGATCGTCAGCGTGGATATGATTTCTATTACGAATGAAGTATTCCTGAAATGGGCGAAATTCAAAATCTATCTTCCGATTGGATCCTATAATAAAAAGGGTGTTTTTCTCCCGGCGTATATCTATCCGACGGTCGTGATCGCAATCTTGATCTGGATCGCGATTATGATCATTATGAAATTTACGAAATTCGGACGTTCGATCTACGCGGTCGGCGGAAATCAGCAGAGTGCATTGATGATGGGGCTGAATGTGAAGAAGATCAAATTTCAGGCATATATTCTGGACGGAATTCTGGCCAGCATCGGTGGATATCTTGTATGTCTTAACAGCTGTGCCGGTTTCGTTGAACAGGCAAAAGGTATGGAAATGGATGCCATCTCCGCATCTGTTATCGGCGGAACCCTTCTCTCCGGTGGTGTAGGTACTCCGTTCGGTACTTTGTTCGGCGTGTTGATCAAAGGTACGATCTCAAGCCTTATTACGACACAGGGTACACTTTCAAGCTGGTGGGTACGTATTGTGCTTTCTGCTCTGTTATGCTTCTTCATCATCCTGCAGAGTGTATTTGCGAAATTCAAGACACGTAATAAATAAGAAATTCTATATAAAGGAGCTGCTTCGGCAGCTCCTTTTCTTGCCGGTTATCCCGAATTTGTGGTGATTCCGGTACCATTCCGTATAGACACGGTTCAAAGTAAAGGACATGATCGCCAGCACATTTGCCCGGATCGTATTTTCAGGCCAGGTGGCATAAATCTCGCTGGAAGCCACATTTTTAATGTAATCTTTATACTTGACATAGTAGTTTTGGGCGGTGGAATCCCTGGGTGAACCGTCGTGGACGACGATGTACTCCGGCACAACGACGCGGCTCAGGACGATTTCTCCGGTTTCGTTGACCGGCTTGATCTCATCCTCGGGAATTTTGGGAGGATAGACACCGTAGAGTGTATGGGCCGGAATCACGAAGATTTCAGGAGGCTGTTCTGGCTCGACGGGGCGCATCCGTACATTCTGGAGTGCCGTGACATCCGCAAGAATCTCGGCGCCGGAGATGCTGACCGGCTCGTATCCGGGAGCGGAAATGTTCAGTGTGTATTCAGAATAGGGCTGCTCTTCGATGGAAGGATTCAGGCTGTATTCGAGAGGGGGAGAATCAAGTTCGATGGTGTCTGTCTGGCCGGAAGAGTTGGTAGTCAGTTTCTCAATGGTATGTTCCGGGATCCCGGAATAGGAGATTTCTATGGTGGCATCTTCTATGGGGCGGGCATTGATCTGGGAAGTGACCGACACCTGAAGCTTGCCGTGATAGGACGAATTCTCCTGCATTGTTTTGAGAAAATTCATATGGAAAACCTCACAAGGATGCTGTTATGAATAATATATTCCGATTCCCCGATATTGTGAAAAATTTCCGGTTATGATACAATTTGAAAGAAAGAAATCATTGTTGAATGGAGTCTGATTGTGGGAAGAAGAAATAGAAGAAAGAAAAAATCAGGATGTCTCGGAGCAGTCACTGTATTTCTCTGTTTTGCGGCTGGACTGATCTGTCTTAGTGCTGCGTATTTCCTGAGAAATCCGAATGCTTTTGAGGTGGTGGGATTTCTGAGCACGGAATCGGGAAAGGATGATGTTCCTCTGTTTGAAGAAGTGCGTGTCACGGAAGAGGAAATGGCGGACGGATTCTATTATGGACTGTTGGAGACAGAGGAAGAGAAGACGGTATATAAGGAAATCTATCAGGGACTGATGGAAGAAAAAGAACATATTTCGCTTCATGCATCAGGGGGAGAACTGGCAAATGCGATTTTCCTGCATGTGTTGAATGATCATCCGGAAATATTCTGGTGCGACGGGAATGCAGTGTCGACTTCGTATTCAGAGACGATTCTGCAGGAAGCCTATGTGGACTTTGCACCGAAATATTTGTGTACCGGCGAGGAGAAAGAGAGGAAAAAGCAGGAGATTGATGCTGCGGCCGGGGAATGTCTGGCGGCGATTCAGGAGACGGCATCCGACTATGAGAAAACTAAGTCGGTTTACGAATATCTGATCCAGACAGTGGAATATAATCTGGATGCGCCGGATAATCAAAATATCTACAGTGCACTGGCGGGGAAGGAATCCGTCTGCGCCGGATATGCACGGAGTACGCAGTATCTTCTGAACCGGCTGGGAATCGTCTGCGCCTATGTCACGGGAACGACGACGGATGCGGACGGAAATACGGAGGATCATGCGTGGAACATGGTACGCTGTGAGGGGGAATGGTATTTCGTGGATACGACGTGGGGCGATCCTATGTTTCAACAGGAAGAGGAGCAGGTCGCTTCCAGAGCGATGACCTACGATTATCTTTGCTGTACGGAGGATATGATTTTACGAACGCATACCCTGAAAGAGGGATATGATTATCCCGAATGTGGGCCGGACCGGTGGAATTACTATCGCATGAACGGGATGTTTTATGAGAGCTATGAACGGGATACGCTGCTTGAAGCTATGTATGATTCGATCGATGCGGGTGAGGCGAGCGTTATCTTTAAATTCGTAAGTGATGCCGTGTATGAACAGGCACACGATGCGGTCACAGGAGAACTGGTTCAGGAAGGCGCTTCGTATCTTGGCAGGATGTATGGGCTCAGGGAAGTTCATTATTCTTATGTGGAGGAACCGCTTCTGGATAAACTTACAATCTATTGGAATTATTCATAAAGGAGGAACAAGAAATGTATTATAAGCAGTATGGAGACACGGATATGAAGGTTTCGGCAGTCGGGCTTGGAACCATGCGGTACGATGAGGAGGACGTAAAGGCGGGACGTTTGGAAAAATGTGCCGAGATTCCGCTCTACGCATTTGAGAAGGGAATCAATTACTGGGATACGGCACCTGCCTATTGTCATGACAAGAGTGAGATCATTACCGGAATCGCACTTTCCCAGCTGAAACGAAGCGACGTGTATGTGACTTCCAAGGTAAATCTCGGAACGTTGAACGAAGATGCAAGCCGGGATAATTTCCGGAGGAGACTGGAGACATCTTTAGACCGGCTGAAGACGGATTATATTGATTTCTATCATATGTGGTGCATGCTGAACCTGGAGTCCTGGGAGAAGCACATGGAACTTTTATACGGTTTCTTTGAAGAGGCGAAGTCAGAGGGACTGATCCGGAATATTGTATTTTCTTCCCATATGCAGGGAAATGATATCGAGAAAGTTGTGGAGACCGGGAAATTTAAGGGAATGCTGATCGGCTACAATGCGCTCAACTACCGGTTCCGCCAGAGCGGGATCAAAGCGGCTCATGAGAATGGAATGGGTGTGGTTGTCATGAATCCGCTCGGCGGCGGTCTGATTCCGCAGAATCCGGATGCTTTTTCCTATCTGACAAGGGGAACGGATCTGACGGTTCCACAGGCGGCGCTCCGGTTTGTGGCTTCCCACAAGGAGATCACGGTTGCGCTGGCAGGATGCACGACGAAGGAACATGTGGATGACGCTGTGAAGGCAGTCGAAAATCTGGAAGAACGTCCGGCAGAGGAAATCGCGGCCATGTATGAGGCAGAAGGTCTTTCTTTCAATAACCTGTGTACCGGCTGCAGTTACTGTAAGGGATGCCCGAAGGAAATTCCAATTCCGAAGATGATGGATGCATACAATCAGTACATACTGACCGGCAAGAAGGATGCAATTACATCCAGAATTGCATATCATTGGGATATTCCGAAAGCGAAAGCGGCAGAATGCATCGGATGCAGAAAATGTGAGAGACAGTGCACACAGCATCTTCCAATCGTTGAGCGGCTTGCCGAGATCGCAGCACTTCCGGACATTGAGGAATAAGGACATAAGAACAATAAGTCAGATGAAGAAGTAAATTAGTAGTTGAAATCTGGTCTCATATGTGTTAGAATTTTTACAATTTGAGAAAGTGGGCGCTCATGGTTGAGAAAAAGACTCCATGAGTGCCTTCTTTTAAGGATTGATGAAGTAAAATACTATGAAGGGATAAGGTGAACATATGAAAGCGTTTCTAATTTTAGAAGATGGAACTGTGTTCGAAGGAACGAGCATCGGGTCGACAAGAGACATGATTAGTGAGATAGTATTTAATACCTCAATGACAGGATATTTAGAGGTGCTTACAGACCCTTCTTACGCCGGACAGGCCGTTGTTATGACATATCCATTGATTGGAAATTATGGGATCACACCGGATATGGAATCGAAAAAAGCGTGGCCGGATGGTTATATCGTAAGAGAATTGTCAAGAATGCCAAGCAATTTCAGATGTGAAGGAACGATTCAGGATTTTCTGAAAGAACAGGATATTCCGGGAATTGCAGGAGTTGATACCAGAGCACTGACGAAGATTCTCCGTGAAAAGGGAACGATGAACGGCATGATCACTACCAATGAGAATTACGATCTGGAAGAGATCATTCCGAAGCTGCACGCGTACAAAGTAGGGGATGTCGTCTCCAAAGTGACCTGCAGTGAAAAATATGTAATTGAAGGAAACGGCCCGAAGGTTGCTCTCATGGACTTCGGGGCTAAGAATAATATCGCAAAGTCTTTAAATCAGCGTGGCTGTGAAGTGACGGTCTATCCGGCTCACACGACGGCTGCTGAGATCATTTCCAGCAATCCGGACGGAATTATGTTATCAAACGGACCGGGAGACCCGGCGGATTGCACCTCCATTATTGAAGAAGTTAAAAAATTATATAATTCCGATATTCCGATTTTCGCGATCTGTCTGGGACACCAGCTTATGGCGCTTGCTAATGGTGCGAAAACATACAAATTAAAGTACGGACACCGCGGAGGAAATCATCCGGTTAAGGATCTGGAGACGGGAAGAGTCTATATTTCGTCACAGAATCACGGATATGCAGTCGATGCGGACAGTCTGGATCCATCTGTGGCAGTTCCGGCATTTGAAAATGTCAATGACAAGACGAATGAAGGAATGGCATATATCGGTAAGAACATTTTCACGGTGCAGTTCCATCCGGAAGCCTGCCCGGGACCGCAGGACTCCGGCTATTTGTTTGACAGATTCATGAAGATGATGGGAGGAACAAAATAATGCCAAGAAATCAGGATATTAAGAAAGTATTAGTGATCGGTTCCGGTCCGATCATCATCGGGCAGGCAGCGGAATTTGACTATGCGGGAACGCAGGCCTGCCGTTCTCTGAAAGAAGAGGGGCTGGAAGTTGTCCTTCTGAATTCAAACCCGGCAACGATTATGACAGATAAAGATATCGCGGACCGTGTGTATATTGAACCGCTTACAACGGAAGTGGTAGAACAACTGATTCTGAAGGAACAGCCGGACAGCGTCCTGCCTACACTGGGCGGACAGGCCGGACTGAATCTTGCGATGGAGCTGGAAGAGGCAGGTTTCTTAAAAGAGCATAATGTCCGTCTGATCGGTACCACAGCAGAGACGATCAAAAAAGCGGAAGACCGTCTGGAATTCAAGGCCACCATGGAGAAGATCGGGGAACCGGTAGCAGCGTCCCTTGTCGTGGAAAATGTGGAAGACGGTGTTGCATTTGCGGCTAAGATTGGATATCCGGTCGTGCTTCGTCCTGCATACACCCTCGGCGGAAGCGGCGGCGGTATCGCACACAATGTGGTGGAACTGGAAGAAATCCTGGCGAACGGACTGAGACTTTCCCGTGTCGGACAGGTTCTGGTCGAACGCTGCATCGCAGGCTGGAAGGAAATCGAATATGAGGTGATGCGTGACAGCAAGGGCAACTGCATTACCGTATGTAATATGGAAAATATTGACCCGGTGGGGGTTCATACCGGAGACAGTATCGTAGTCGCTCCGTCCCAGACTCTGGGAGACAAGGAGTACCAGATGCTCCGTACCTCTGCGCTGAATATCATCAGTGAGCTGAATATCACCGGCGGATGTAACGTGCAGTACGCGCTTCATCCGGAGACTTTTGAATACTGTGTAATCGAAGTAAATCCGCGTGTAAGCCGTTCTTCCGCGCTGGCTTCCAAGGCGACCGGTTATCCGATTGCGAAGGTTGCGGCCAAGATCGCGCTGGGATATACGCTGGATGAGATCAAAAATGCAGTTACGAAGAAGACTTACGCAAGTTTCGAGCCGATGCTGGATTACTGCGTAGTCAAGATGCCGAGACTTCCGTTTGATAAATTCATCAGTGCGAAGAGAACCCTTACCACACAGATGAAGGCGACCGGAGAGGTCATGAGTATCTGTGATAACTTTGAGGGAGCCCTGATGAAGGCAATCCGTTCTCTGGAACAGCATGTGGATAGTCTGATGTCTTATGATTTCACAGCACTTTCCAGAGAGGAGATCCTGGAAAAACTGGAGATCGTAGATGATCGTCGTATCTGGCTGATTGCAGAAGCAATCCGCAAGGGAATCAGCTACGATGAGATCCATAACATCACCAAGATCGACAAATGGTTTATCGACAAGATCGCGATCCTGGTAGAGATGGAACAGGCACTGAAGACACAGGAACTTACTCCGGAACTTTTAAAAGAAGCAAAACGAATCGAATTCCCGGACAATGTGATCGCGCGCCTGACCGGAAAGAGTGAGCGCCAGATCCATGACATGCGCCATGAAAACGGAATCGTTGCAGCCTATAAGATGGTCGATACCTGTGCGGCAGAATTCGCGGCAGAGACACCGTATTACTATTCCGTATACGGCAGTCAGAATGAAGTGGAAGAGACCAGCGGCAAGAAGAAAGTTCTGGTACTTGGTTCCGGACCGATCCGAATCGGACAGGGAATCGAATTTGACTTCTGTTCTGTACATTGTACCTGGGCATTTGCAAAAGAAGGTTATGAGACGATCATTGTAAATAACAATCCGGAGACGGTAAGTACCGACTTCGATATCGCAGATAAATTGTATTTTGAACCGCTCACACCGGAAGATGTGGAGAGTATTGTGGATCTGGAAAAACCGGACGGAGCCGTGGTGCAGTTCGGCGGCCAGACGGCGATCAAACTGACCGAATCCCTGATGAAGATGGGAGTCCCGATCCTCGGAACCGCTGCGGAAGATGTAGACGCCGCGGAAGACAGAGAACTCTTTGACGAGATCCTGGCACAGTGCAACATCCCGCGCCCGAAGGGAGACACCGTATTTACCGCAGAGGAAGCAAAAGAGGTTGCAAATCGTCTCGGTTATCCGGTATTGGTTCGTCCTTCCTACGTGCTTGGCGGACAGGGCATGCAGATTGCAATCAACGATCACGATATCGACGAATTCATCGGTATCATCAACCGGATCGCGCAGGATCACCCGATCCTGGTAGATAAATATCTCCAGGGAAAAGAGATCGAGGTCGATGCGGTCTGCGACGGCGAGGATATCCTGATTCCGGGAATCATGGAACATATTGAACGTGCAGGAATCCATTCCGGCGACAGTATTTCGGTTTACCCGGCACAGAGCATTTCCGAAGTGACAAAACGCAAAATTGAAGAATATACAAAACGACTTGCCAAAGCGCTGCATGTGATCGGTATGATCAACATTCAGTTCATCGTATGCGGCGAAGAAGTCTATGTTATTGAGGTCAATCCTCGTTCCAGCCGTACGGTGCCGTATATCAGTAAGGTGACGGGTATTCCGATCGTACCGCTTGCAACCCAGGTGATCATCGGACACAAGCTCAAAGAACTCGGCTATACTCCGGGGCTTCAGAAAGAAGCGGACTATATCGCGATCAAGATGCCGGTATTCTCCTTTGAGAAGATCCGCGGCGCGGACATCAGCCTCGGACCGGAAATGAAGTCCACCGGTGAGTGTCTTGGTATTGCAAAGACATTTAATGAAGCACTTTATAAAGCATTCCTCGGTGCAGGTGTCAACCTTCCGAAATATAAGAATATGATCATGACAGTACGTGATGATGATAAACCGGAGGCAGTGGAGATCGGACGCAGATTCCGTGCACTGGGCTACCGCATTTTCGCAACAAGAGGAACCGCAGATTATCTGAATGAGCATGGCGTCAAGGCAATCGCAATCAAGAAAATCGAGCAGGAATCTCCGAACCTGATGGATCTGATCCTGGGACATCAGATCGATCTGGTTATTGATACACCTCCGCAGGGAGCAGATCGCTCCAGAGACGGATTCCTGATCCGTAGAAATGCGATCGAGACCGGTGTCAACGTCCTTACCGCGATGGATACCGCAAACGCGCTTGTAACCAGTTTGGAAAATACCGATATCCGGCAACTTACGTTGATCGATATCGCGAAGATTAAATAAAAGTGCAGGTGAGAATGATGACAAAAGCAAATAAAAGAGAGACGCTCAAAATTGAAAACATGTCCGGAGGAGCAGGCTATATCCTGAAAGAAGTGCTGCTTGGCAAAGAAGAAATGGGAGAGTACTGCAAGCTGTTCGGACAGGTGACTCTCAAACCGGGATGCGAAATCGGATACCATGAGCATCACGGAGAGACAGAGACTTACTATATCGTAAAGGGATCCGGAGTCTATACAGATAATGGGGAAAAATACCCGGTGGAGACAGGGGACGTAACCTTCTGCAAAGATGGAAGCGGACATGGGCTGCTGAATACCGGTGATGAAGATATGGTGATTATTGCATTGATTTTGTTTGTTTAAATCGGACGGCCCCGGAGGAGACACAGGGATTTCTCACTCCGGAGAACGGACAAAATTCGGCAGGCTGTTCGCCCTTTTGGGCGGACAGTCTGCCTTTTTTGTTCGTTCTAGTCGCAATACAATCCCTGTGTCTCCTCTGGGGCCTGGGGATTTAAGACGGGAATTCGTAGGGGCAAGACGGGAGGGAGTCGACTAAGATCTACTGATTGGATTAAAATGATTTGACGCCTTTGGGAGGCGCGAATCATTTTAGCTTTCATTTTAAAGTATGTGTATAGTTGTTCAGTTCATTCAGGAGTCGGATGTTATCCTGGGGAGACATGATGCAGAAGCGGATGTATTCGCCTTTGAGCTGTTCGAAGGTGGAACAGTCGCGTATCATGAGGCCCTGGCGGATGAGGTGATCGAAGGCTTCCTGGGAGGTGAGGCCGGGGGTGAGCAGGCGGACCAGGATGAAATTGGCGTAGGCCGGGTAGGTTTTCAGGTGGCTGTTGCCTGCCAATGTTTCCAGCATGCGGGCGCGCTCGCTAAGGATCAGGGAGCGGGTTCTGGAAATATAGGATTCGTCGGTGAGCATGAGCCTGCCGGCGAGTGCGCCGATGCTGCTAAGGCTCCATGGGTTCTGCATCTGGATCAGGGATGAGAGAAAATCGTGGTTGCTAGTGGCACCGTAGCCCAGGCGCAGTCCGGGGGCTGCAAAGAATTTGGAGACGCCGCGCAGAACCATTAGTTCGGGATAGTCCGGGACGAGCTGCATGGCGGTGATCTCACTGATGTCGGGAGCAAATTCGACATAGGTTTCATCGATCATGAGGAAGCTTCCGGCACTGCGGCAAGTTTCCAGTATGGTGCGGATCTCTTCCTTGCTGAGGGCGGAGGAGGTCGGATTATTCGGGTTGCAGATGATGACAAGATCGTAGTCATTTTCCCGGATCGTACGGCAAAAATCCGGAATATCCAGATGGAAATCCAGTTCTTCTTTTAAATTATAATAGGAAAGAGTGCTTTCTGTAAGGGTAAGCTCCCGGCTGTATTCGGAATAGGTAGGGCCGAGAAGCAGC
>NZ_JBQHSE010000016.1:0-70454 GCF_052066395.1 Bariatricus sp. HCP28S3_A4
TATCACCAAAACAGGATTCGAAGATGTCTCTGAGTATGAACTTTTTATTCGCTGTTTTTCAGAGCAGTCCATTGTCGAACAGGGAAAACGTCGCTGGATTACTAAGGAAGATAACCTCGGCAATTCAACCATGCTGTTAAATCCAACTGATCCTGAGGCTACATACCGAAGGAAAGCAGGGAAAGAATATCGCGGCTATGTGGCTAATGTAGAGGAAACTGTTGGGATCGTGTGACATCGGTCCAAAATGATGGTGCAAGACACATTTTTGTGACAAAAGGAGATGCAAATCAGACAGAGGATCCGTATTTAACTTCGGAAGAAGATGTGATTGGTAAAGTTATCTGCATTTCATATCCGTTGGGAGTTGCAGTACATCTGCTGTCCAATCCTTTGATTTTTATACCGCTTATTCTCCTTCCTTTGTTCTTTATACTGATCTATAACTTGATCTATTCTGTTAAAGTTACAAAAGGTATTATTCGTGAAGAGGAAGAAGCGGCTGTGCGGGAAGCTGTGGAAGCGATTCGTAAGAAAAGGGCAGAAGAAGAGGAGGAAAAGAATGATTCAAAATCCAAGTAGTGTCTTTCATGGCCTCATGGAATATGATTCAATAGCGTTAAACCTGAGAAATCTGGTATTTTTCTTCTGTCTGCTATATTTGTCAGTAGAAGATCTGAAAAGATACAGGATTCCGGATAAATGTCTGGGAATCTCTGTAATTGCATGGTGCATGGCAATACCATTTGCATATCAGGATTATGGTGGATGGAGTGGTATTGCTGTGCATTTACTGGCTGCTGTAGTATACGGCGGCGGCGTACTTATTCTTTCCATTCTTATTGAGCAAATCTTTAAAAAAGAAAGCCTTGGCGGCGGTGATGTGAAATTAATTGCTGTCATGGGACTGTATCTTGGTATGAATTTATCATTGTATGCATTGTTCTTTGCATGTATTTTCGGTTTGGTTATATTGCTTATAAGTTATAAGAGCCGTGAGGGAAAGGGTGGAGTAATTCCATTTGGACCGGCTCTTGCGGCAGCAACCATGTTGATGGTTTTGTGGGGACAGGTTCCGTGACTCATTTATTCGGAAATGGAACGGAAGATTTTGCCGAACAAAGATGCGTTTCGCCAGTTTACGACTACATCTGCAGAGTTGTATGCGATTTATCTGAATGATTTCCTCGAAGCGCTTGCCACAGGAGTTTATAAAAAGACTTCAGATAAGTTGAAGATTTTTCTTGCCGCGAATGGGACGACGAAGATCACTTCGCTCTACAAATATTGTCCTTTGCTGTGCTGGCAGAAGAATTTCACAAAAATGCGTCTTTCCTTTCCGGGCAGTTCAGCAAAGAGACCGAGATGAGTATGACCGATTACATTCATCACGCCCGAATTCGTGCGGCGGTTCAGTACTTTAATACGACACAGATGTCGGTCACGCAGATGGCGACAAGCGTTGGGATGGATAATTTCGGATATTTCTCGAGGATTTTCCGAAGAGAGATCGGAATGAGCCCGCGGGAATATAAGAAGATGGTATCGGGCGGGAAAAGTGGGAAATAAAATTCGCAGCATCATTATAATCGTAAAGAAAAATCATTATACTAAAAATAGAAATAAAAATAGAATCTATTAAAGGAGGCATTTATGGCAAGAACAGTAGGAATTGGGATACAGGATTTTGAAAAATAATAACGAATAAATGCTTCTATATAGATAAGACGGATTTTATCCGTGAATGGTGGGAAAGCAAGGATGATGTGACACTAATTACCCGTCCGAGGCGCTTTGGAAAAACGTTAACTATGAGTATGTTGGAGAAGTTTTTCTCACTTGATTATGCAGGGCGGGGGGGTGTCCGAAAAACAGGTACTACACTAATTCGCGTGTCCACTGTTATGGGTACATTATAACTCATTAGTTGAGAGTCGTGGGGACAGGTCCCTTGACTCCCCTCCAACTCCCCATCCCCACGACTACCACTATTTTCTTGACAAAATAACCGTAAACGGTTAAAATATAAAAAACGGTTAAAGGAGATAGAGGCAGTGATTTCTGATATATTAAAACGAAAAAAGGAAGAAAAGGGTATGACCACCGAGGCACTATCTCGACTTTCCGGAGTACCGGTGGGAACGATCAATAAGATTTTGAACGGGGAAACCAGGTCGCCCAGATACGATACGCTGATGGCACTTGAGAAAGTTCTTCTGGATAAGAAGGATACGGATGAATATCTTGTCATACGGGATTCGCAGGCGGCTTTGGAATATCAGGGGTGTGGACCGTATACGATAGAAGATTACCGGGCACTTCCGCAAGAGGTGCGTGCAGAACTGATTGATGGGGAATTGATTTTTATGGAAGCGCCAGGCACTGCACATCAGATTCTTGTGATGAAGATTGCATTTTTATTAGAATTATTTATACGAGAGAATAAAGGAGAATGTTTGGTGCTTCCGGCTCCTCTTGATGTACAGCTGGATTGCGATGATAAGACGCTGGTTCAGCCTGATATTGTAGTACTGTGCAAGAAAGAAAAACTTGTAAAAGAAGGTATTTACGGAGCACCGGATATGGTGATTGAGGTTACGTCGCCTTCTACCAGAAGAATGGATTTTGCCAAAAAGATGGTGAAATATGATAATGCCGGTGTGCGGGAATATTGGATTGTTGATCTTCGGAAGAAAAAAGTGGTGACGTATCACCTGGAAGAGGACCCGATGCCGTCCCTTTATACATTCCGGGATAAGATCCCGGTTCAGATTTTTGATGAAAAATTAGAGATAGATTTTGCAGGACTTGCAGATGTATTAGAAAGCATACCTGAGTAATGCGAGCAGGTGGTGACGGGGCTCGTTTGTCAGAGAGGGCTCATCCTTGCGGCTGAACTGTTATGTTTTTGGAGAATTTTGGGGAAAATGCCTGAATAACTGTGAGAAGATTGTGAAAAATTGTCGAAATGTCTTGATGGCAACACGTAAATAATGCAAACTGTAATAAGTAGAAATCAAAACTACGTTGCGAGGTATTGGGTATGGTTCAAATTATTACAGACTCTTCAACACTGCACACGGTGGAGGAGGCAAATGCATTGGGAGTCGAGACGTTGCCTCTTTGTGTCAATATTGACGATCTGGAAGGGCGCGACCTTCAGATGGATATGAAAGATTTTTATGAAAGGATTCGTAAGGGACAGATTCCCAGAAGTTCCCAGCCGCCAATTGGTGAGGTGGTGGATATGTTTGATAAATACAAGGATTCAGACATTATCAATATCACCATAGCGGACGGACTTTCCGGTACATATCAAAGTGCGTGCGCGGCGAAGGAAATGTCAGAAAATCGGGAGCGGATTATGGTCTTCAACTGCAGGACGCTTTGCGGTCCGCATTGCGTGGCGATTCAGTATATTGAAAAATAGCAGGAAAAGGGGGAGGTCGCATAGCGCTCTCCCCAGTGTTTTTTGAAATACATCCAACATTAGTAACCAATTCCCATCCCAAAGAGCAGGAGCAGGCTTGTAAGTACAAGATTCAGAGTCTGGAATTTCCAGCTCCATTTCACCCAGGTACCATAGTTTACATCCGCAAGACCCAGACCGATCAGAAGAACCGGATTTGTCGGGTAGAATACATTGGAGAAGCCGTCGCCGAACGCGAATGCCGCAACGCAGAGCTGGGCAGAGATCCTGAATACCTGTGCAACCGGAACAATCAGCGGCATCAGCAGAAAGGCTTTGGCAGAACCCGATGGAATGAAGAAGTTCATGATCAGTACAAATGCAAGGGCGCGGAACCAGATTCCCGAGAACATCGGAAGTCTGGCAAGCTCCTGTGCTACACCTACGGTAAATGGATTGCAGACTCCGGCAGCAAACCCACAGCCTACGGCAAGAAGACTCATGCCGACACCGGTAAGAGGATCCCATCCCAGGCTGACGGCCAGCGCAACGACGATCGGAACCAACGGAATGCATTCTTCGAAGGACCCGATAAAAGAACCGAGGGCCATGAAGAACAAGGTGATGACGGCCAGAAGCTGGTAGCGTTTCTGGCCGAATCGGCTGGTAATTCTGTCCAGCATATATTTCATAAGATTACATTTCTCAAGACTGTTAAAAACGCCTCCGATCACCAGGAGGAAGACGATAACGGCAATCAAAGCTCCGCTTCCTTCTGAGCTGAGAACGAGAAGTGGGGAAAAGATCCATTTCCAGAACGGAATTCCGCCTTCTACATAAGAAAATCCTGCTTCGGTATCGATTACCGTATTTCCGGATGCATCTGTGAGTCTGGCGTATTCACCTCCCGGGATCAGGAATGTAAGTATGTAGGTGAGTACCATCAGAACAAAGATGACTGCGATTGCGGTCAGGAAAGAACGTGTGCTGATATTTAGGCCTTTTTTCTGTTTTTGTGTTCCTATTTTTTCCCCTCTCTGTTAGAATAGTTATAAGGTATTTGCTACGATTATATACTCCCGGGTAAGCTAAGTCAATAAAAGAGGGGGTGGCACTTTGCGGAGAAAGGAACGGGAAGATTTATGGCTTAAACCGGATCATGAAGCATGTTTCGGGGCAAAGCGAATGGTCTTATGAGGAAAGCATGCTTCGGAGCGTCGGAGTTTTTAAGCTTAAAGCGGAAGAAATGAGCTGTAAGGAACAACAACGATGAGACATGTCTATTTCCGCGGCAATTGAATGATGCTTGTAAAATGGCGAAAGAGAGAAGGAAACAAGGAATGAAGAATAAGAAACAAAGTGAAAAGAAGAATCAAAACCTGTGTATGACAAACAGAGAATTGTCATGGCTTCAGTTTAATGAACGAGTGTTAAATGAAGCCGGGAATCCAAGAGTGCCTTTGGCAGAAAGGATGACATTTGCGTCTATTTTCCAGACAAATCTGGATGAATTTTTCATGGTACGTGTCGGTACGCTCCTTATGCAGATGCAGTCTTCGGAAGAAATTATAGAGAATAAAACTGGCATGAATAGTAAAGAGCAGGTCAAGGAGATTCTCAAACGTGTGAACGTGCTTGAAGAGAAGAAGGCAAAAATATATGAGCAGCTTATGGGTGAACTGGAGCCTGAGGGAATCCGTATCATTAATTTTAACAAGTTGTCCGCGGAAGAAGGAAAACTTCTGGAGAAGTATTTTGACGCGCATATTGCCCCGTTCCTTTCTCCGATGATCATCGGGAAGCAGCAGCCGTTTCCGTTCCTTGCAAATAAACAGTTGTATGCGATTGTTTTACTTGAAACACCGAAGGGCAAGAGAAGAACCGGACTGGTTCCCTGCTCCAACAGTGTGTTTAAACGGCTGATTGAGATCCCTACAAGGCCCGGAACCTTTATGCTGTCAGAAGAACTGATCCTTCATTTCGTTTCCAAATTGTATTCAAAATATATTGTGAAAGAAAAATCTATCATGCGTGTCACGCGTAATGCGGATATTGATGCGACAGAGATATATGACGAAGATCTTGACTACAGAGATATGATGGAACAGTTGATCAAGCGTCGTACCAGGCTGAATCCGGTGCGAGTGGAGTTCAGCCGCAGTATCAATAAAAAGACAAAGCAGGAAATTGCCCGTTTCCTGAAAATCGGGGCGGATCATATTATTGATGTGAAGACGCCGCTGGATCTGTCTTTTGTTTTCGCACTCCAGACCTATCTTCGCGATAAACCGGAATTGTTTTATGAGAAACGCAGTCCGAGACTCAGCCCGGCGCTGAACCTGAAAGAAAATCTGTTTAATCAGATTGAGAAGAAGGATGTGCTGCTTTCCTATCCGTATGAAAGCATGAAGCCGTTCTTGCAGCTCCTTCAGGAAGCGGCAGAAGATGAGTCTGTCGTTTCTATTAAAATGACGCTCTATCGTGTCGCAGAGCGAAGCAAGATCATTGACACGTTGATCGAGGCTGCCGAAAATGGCAAGGAAGTTGTTGTTCTGGTTGAACTGAGAGCAAGATTTGACGAGGCGAATAATATTGAAATGTCCCACAGGCTTGAGGATGCCGGATGTCAGATCCTTTATGGACTTGGAGACTATAAGGTTCATTCCAAACTGTGTCTGATCACACGCAAAACGGAAACGGGATTTGCTTACATAACCCAGATCGGAACCGGAAATTATAATGAAAAAACATCAAGGCTTTACACAGATCTTTCTCTGATCACGGCAAGACAGTCCATAGGAGCAGAAGCAGCAGAGATATTTACCGCGCTGCAGAAGGGAGAAGTGGTCGAGCATACGAACGAACTCCTTGTCGCGCCGAAATGTCTGCAGAACAAGGTAGTGGATATGATCGATGCGGAGATTGAGAAGGTGAAACAGGGCAGTACAGGATATGTGGGGGTGAAGATCAATTCGCTTACGGATAAGGTTCTGATCGATAAGATGATCGAGGCTTCGCAGGCCGGAGTGAAAATTGATCTGATCGTCAGAGGTATCTGCTGTCTGAAACCGGGTGTGAAAGGCATGACAGAGAATATTCATGTGATCAGTGTTGTCGGGCGTTTCCTTGAACACTCCAGAATCTACCGCTTCGGAAGGGGAGATGAGGAGAAGATTTACATTGCATCTGCCGACTTTATGACCAGAAATACGGTTCGCCGTGTGGAAGTGGCTGCTCCGATTTATGACCAGGATATCCGCACCAGAATCCGTCATATATTTGACACGATGATGATGGATGATGAGAAAGGAAAAGAACAGAATTCAGAAGGAGAATACTGCGACCGGTCTGTAAATGCAGAAAAACTGAACTCTCAGGAATTCTTCTATCAGGAAGCATATGATATGGAAAATGGAAGATAGTTTGTAAATAATCCGGCAAAACACGGGAAATATGTGTTTTGCCGGATTTTTAATAGCTGTGGACGGAAGGAGAATTTGCCGGATAACAAAAAGAAAACCTTGACTTTGCGGGGACTGTATGTTACACTATCCTAGCGAATGGAAGTTATAGGTCTTTTTTTTATGCCTATTTTTAGCAGAATTCCGGAGACGGGATTTTGCAGACAGCCTCGCAAGCTGTCGTGTAACTGAAAATTAGAACATAAAAGCGAGGTGGAAGTTGTGCGTACAAGAATTACACTGGAATGTACAGAATGCAAACATCGTAACTACAACATGACAAAGGATAAGAAATCTCATCCGGAGCGCATGGAGACAAAGAAATACTGTAGATTCTGCAAATCACACACATTACACAAAGAGACGAAATAGTCGTTGAAGGGAAGTGAATGTTATGGGAGATGCTAAAGAAACCCGCAAGACACCGTTTTTCAAAGGTGTAAAAGCAGAGTTTAAGAAGATTATCTGGCCAGACAAAACCACACTTGCCAAACAGACAGCGGCAGTCGTATCTGTTTCTGTTTTGCTGGGAGCGATTATCGCGATTACCGATATTCTTGTAAAATACGGAATTGATTTCTTAGTAAGATAAGATACTGATAATGGTAACACAGGAAAGGTGATATTATGGCAGAAGCAAAATGGTATGTGGTTCATACCTATTCAGGGTATGAGAACAAAGTAAAAGCCGACATTGACAAGACGATTGAGAACCGTCATCTGGAAGAAGAGATTCTGGAAGTTCGTGTTCCGATGCATGAGGTTGTGGAACTGAAGAACGGAGTGCAGAAGGCATCACAGAAAAAGCTTTTTCCGGGATATGTACTCATTCATATGATCATGAATGATGATACATGGTATGTCGTAAGAAATACCAGAGGTGTGACTGGTTTCGTTGGTCCGGGGTCCAAACCGGTTCCGCTTACAGACGAAGAAATGGCACCGCTCGGAATCCAGAAAGAGGATGTTGTCGTTGACTTTGCAGAGGGCGATACCGTTACTGTTATTGCCGGGGCATGGGAAGGAACGGTTGGTGCTGTTCAGTCCATTAATATGCAGAAACAGAGTCTTACAATCAATGTTGAGTTATTTGGTCGCGAAACACCGGTAGAAATCAGTTTCGCAGAAGTCAAGAAAATGTAGCAGACATTACGTGGGAGGGAAATCCCCGCAAATACCACAAGGAGGTACTTTAAAATGGCAAAAAAAGTTACAGGTTATATCAAATTACAGATTCCAGCCGGAAAGGCTACTCCGGCTCCACCGGTTGGTCCTGCACTTGGACAGCATGGTGTAAATATCGTTGAGTTTACAAAACAGTTCAACGCAAGAACAGCAGACCAGGGAGATTTAATTATTCCGGTTGTTATCACTGTTTACAGTGACAGAAGCTTCAGCTTTGTTACAAAGACACCGCCGGCAGCAGTTCTGATTAAGAAAGCCTGCAATATCAAATCAGGTTCAGGCGTTCCGAATAAGACAAAAGTTGCTAAGATCACAAAAGCTCAGGTTAAAGAAATCGCAGAGATGAAGATGCCTGATTTAAATGCAGCTACTGTTGAGAGTGCTATGAGTATGATCGAAGGAACCTGCAGAAGTATGGGTGTAACTGTAGTTGAATAAGTCTGATTTACGGGCGAAAGAACTACACTATGAAAACTGTAAACAAGCACGTGGGAGGGAATTCCCGTAATCACCACTAGGAGGTATTTAACATGAAAAGAGGAAAGAAATATGTAGAGGCTGCTAAACAGGTTGACAGAACAGTCCTCTATGATAAAGCAGATGCAATCGCATTAGTTAAAAAATGTGCGACAGCAAAATTTGACGAGACAATCGAAGCTCATATCAGAACCGGATGTGACGGACGTCACGCTGATCAGCAGATTCGTGGAGCAGTTGTTCTTCCACACGGAACAGGTAAAAAAGTTCGTATCCTTGTATTTGCAAAAGATGCAAAAGCAGAAGAAGCAAAAGCGGCTGGCGCAGATTATGTAGGAGCAGAAGAACTGATTCCGAAGATTCAGAATGAAAACTGGTTTGAATTCGACGTTGTAGTTGCTACACCGGATATGATGGGTGTTGTTGGACGTCTTGGTCGTGTACTTGGACCAAAAGGTTTAATGCCGAACCCGAAGGCTGGTACCGTAACAATGGACGTTACAAAAGCAATCAACGAGATCAAAGCTGGTAAGATTGAGTACAGATTGGACAAGACAAATATTATCCATGTACCGATTGGAAAAGCTTCCTTCACAGAAGAACAGTTGGCGGACAACTTCCAGACGCTTATCGATGCAATCAATAAGGCTAAACCGGCAGCAGTAAAAGGACAGTACCTTAGAAGTGTAACTCTTACTTCTACAATGGGACCTGGCGTAAAACTGAACCCGATGAAGTTAGCTTAATTGATGATATATTGATACCTATCGAGGACGCAGCATTTCAAAGTGCTGCGTCCTGTTTTTTTTGTCAGTGAAGCATTGGAGAGATGCAGATTATATAATATGGTAAAATAATAATATTGTATAAAAAGAGTTGAATATTATTATAATAAATGGTAATATATAATATATAAAGAGGCGTGGCGGGCAAGTGCAGATTGAATGGAAGGAGGAACGGGAATGGATATACGTGATATTAAGAATCGGAAAAAACAATTGGGTCTTACGAATAAACAGCTTGCTGACTATTCAGGGGTATCGCTGGGGACTGTGAATAAGATCTTGAGTGGAGCGACAAAATCGCCGCAGATTGATACGCTAGACGCATTGGATCGTGCGCTTCAGCGGAAGGAATTCCGGTATCATACGGAATCGGAACCTGTTCTTTGCATTCGGGAAGAGTCCATTGCCTACGATACAATGAAAAAGGATGGGGAGTATACATTAGAGGATTACTATGCGCTTCCGGAAGAAGTGAGAGCAGAGCTGATAGACGGTTATCTGATCTATATGGATGCCCCGACAATTGTACATCAGGAAATAATTGGTGAACTGAGTTATTATATGAGGGATTATGTCAAGAAAAATGAAGGGGAGTGCAGAGTGATCCTTTCACCTATAGATGTCTGCCTTAATAAAGATAATAAAACGATGCTTCAGCCTGATCTTGTGGTGATATGCGACAAAGAACTGACGGACGGGCGAAGAATTAATGGTGCGCCGGATTTTGTGGCTGAAGTAGTATCGCCATCCAGCCGCAAGCGGGATTATATGATCAAGCTTAATAAATATTGGAAGGCAGGAGTACGCGAATACTGGATCATCGATCCGGAGAAGAAGGACATCTCTACATATTGGCTTCAAGGAAGCGACACGGAGTTTGAAGTAATGCATTATGACTTTGAGGATAAAGTTCCGATGAGAATATGGGCTGGTGCGGAAATTGATTTTTCTGAGTTTGATATACTGTGGTAAGCTGAAAAAATTACGAAAAAATCCAAAAAGTACTTGACGAACAGGAGAACACCTGTTATTATATATAGCGTAACTGCCAGAGACAGTAGGTGCCGCAAGGCATAAGGATGAAAACGCCTACCGAGGAAGAAACGAATTCGATAAAAGTTTGAATTTATAGAAGCTTCCAGTCTGCGGACAGGGAGCTTTTTCTAGGCAGCTCATAATAATACAAGGAGGTGCACCATTCGTGGCAAAAGTTGAATTAAAACAACCTATCGTTCAGGCAATCGTAGATGATATCACTGATGCACAGTCAATCGTGCTGGTTGACTACCGCGGATTAACTGTAGCACAAGACACAGAACTTCGTAAGCAGTTAAGAGAAGCTGGTATTGTTTACAAAGTCTGCAAAAACACAATGATGAAGAGAGCTTTTGAAGGAACAGATTTCGCACAGTTAGACGAATATCTGGAAGGACCGAGCGCTATTGCAATTTCTAAAGACGATGCAACAGCACCGGCAAGAATTATTTGCAAGTTTGCAAAGACAGCTCAGGCTCTTGAAGTTAAAGCAGGTGTGGTTGAAGGCACAGTATATGACGCTAACGGAGTTGCAGAGTTATCTAAGGTTCCATCAAGAGAAGAATTACTGTCCAAGTTACTTGGAAGCTTACAGTCACCGATTACCAATCTTGCTCGTGTGCTTAATCAGATCGCAGAGCAGAATGGAGCTCCGGCAGAAGCCGCAGCAGAAGAATAAGAGTATTATAAAAATATCAAATGGAGGAAAATAAAATGGCAAAATTAACAACAGCAGAATTTATTGAAGCTATCAAAGAATTATCTGTATTAGAATTAAATGAATTAGTTAAAGCATGTGAAGAAGAATTTGGTGTATCTGCAGCAGCAGGTGTTGTAGTTGCAGCAGCAGCTGGAGACGGAGCAGCTCAGGAAGAAGAAAAAGATGAATTCAACGTAGAATTAGTAGCAGCTGGTTCTTCTAAAGTTAAAGTAATCAAAGTTGTTCGTGAAATCACAGGACTTGGATTAAAAGAAGCTAAAGAATTAGTTGACGGAGCACCGAAGGTAGTGAAAGAAGCAGTATCTAAGGCAGAAGCTGAAGAAATCAAAGCAAAACTTGAAGCTGAAGGCGCAGAAGTTGCCCTTAAGTAATTTTAAGAGTATTCCAAAGCGGGGGAGAGAGATCTTCCCCGTTTTTTCTAGACAGAAGTACCATTCTTGTTTCTTGAAATCATTTAAAAAATATTCCAAATCACAAAAAAAATCCTTGACAAGCCAGCAGACTCTATGATATAGTAAAAAATGCGCTATTGTGGAAATTTATGCTATAATTGCGCCCTAAAATCGACTGTTTCCGATAAAAGGGAGATAGTTGAGCCACAGATTGAAGTCGTGGACGGCAAAAACTGTCCACTTGTTTAAAAATCTGTGTGAGTGTTAGGTGGAATTAACCCGAAAATTTATTATATAAGGAGTGAAACGTCAATGGAGAAAAACAGAATTCGTCCCATCACAACCGGAAAAAGTATGCGTATGAGCTATTCCAGACAAAAAGAAGTACTCCAAATGCCGAACTTAATCGAAGTTCAAAAGGACTCCTATCAGTGGTTCTTAGACGAAGGATTAAAAGAAGTATTTGATGATATTTCTCCGATTACAGATTACAGTGGACATCTGAGTCTGGAACTGGTGGATTTTACATTATGTGAAGACGAGGTAAAGTACTCAATTGAAGAATGTAAAGAGCGTGACGCGACTTATGCGGCACCGCTGAAAGTGCGTGTAAGGCTTCATAATAAGGAAACGGATGAGATTAACGAACATGAGATCTTTATGGGAGATCTGCCGTTAATGACGAAGACGGGTACTTTCGTAATTAACGGAGCAGAACGTGTTATTGTAAGCCAGTTGGTACGTTCTCCTGGCATTTATTATGGAATTGCACATGACAAAATCGGTAAAGAATTATTTTCTTGTACGGTAATTCCGAACCGCGGCGCATGGCTTGAATATGAGACGGATTCGAATGACGTTTTCTATGTGCGTGTTGACAGAACCAGAAAAGTGCCGATCACAGTGTTGATTCGAGCCCTGGGTGTTGGTACGAATGCGGAGATTTTGGAACTCTTTGGTGAGGAACCGAAGATTCTGGCAAGTTTTAGCAAAGATACAGCGGAAAACTATCAGGAAGGTCTTCTTGAATTATACAAGAAGATTCGTCCGGGTGAACCTCTTGCTGTGGACAGTGCTGAAAGCCTGATCACAAGTATGTTCTTTGATGCAAGGCGTTATGATCTTGCTAAAGTTGGACGTTATAAATTTAATAAGAAGCTTCTGCTCCGTAATCGTATTAACGGACGAGTTCTGGCAGAAGATGTTGTAAGCCCTCTGACAGGAGAGGTGATCGCGGAAAAA
Source organism: Bariatricus sp. HCP28S3_A4 (assembly GCF_052066395.1). NCBI lineage: Bacteria > Bacillati > Bacillota > Clostridia > Lachnospirales > Lachnospiraceae > Bariatricus > Bariatricus sp. HCP28S3_A4. Next base: position 12,708 of record NZ_JBQHSE010000016.1, read on the forward strand.
GGAACGGAAGTTGACAGAGAACTTGCAGATACAATTCAGAACGCGGCAGTCCCATATGTATGGATTGCAAGAGAAGAGGGAGAACGCAATATCAAAGTTCTTTCTAATATGATGGTAAATCTGCAGAGCATTGTTGACATTGACCCTAAGGAAGTGGGCGTGACGGAGCTGGTGTACTATCCGGTTCTCGCTGAACTTCTGGAAGAGACAGCAGGCGATATCGATGAATTGAAAGATGCGATTCGCAAGAATATCCATGAGCTGATTCCGAAGCACATTACAAAAGAAGATATTTTCGCATCCATCAATTATAATATGCATTTGGAATATGGTCTTGGAAATGATGATGATATCGATCATCTTGGCAATAGACGTATCCGTGCGGTCGGTGAACTGCTTCAGAATCAGTACAGAATTGGTCTGTCCAGATTGGAAAGAGTTGTTCGTGAAAGAATGACAACACAGGATCTGGAAGGGGTATCCCCGCAGTCTTTGATCAATATTAAACCGGTTACGGCAGCTGTGAAAGAATTCTTTGGTTCATCTCAGTTGTCACAGTTTATGGATCAGAATAACCCGCTGGGTGAGCTGACTCATAAGAGACGTCTGTCTGCCCTTGGCCCAGGTGGTCTGTCTCGTGACCGTGCCGGATTCGAGGTTCGAGATGTACACTATTCTCACTATGGAAGAATGTGCCCGATTGAGACACCTGAAGGACCGAACATTGGGCTTATCAACTCTCTGGCATGTTATGCGAGAATTAATGAATACGGTTTCGTGGAGGCTCCGTATCGTAAGATCGACAAGAGCGATCCGATGAACCCGGTAGTAACAGATGATGTTGTCTATATGACAGCAGATGAAGAAGATAATTATCATGTAGCACAGGCGAATGAGCCACTGGATGAAGAAGGACATTTCATTCATAAGAATGTATCTGGTCGTTACCGTGAAGAGACTCAGGAATATGAGAGAAGAATGTTTGACTATATGGACGTTTCTCCGAAGATGGTATTCTCTGTAGCTACAGCATTGATTCCTTTCCTGGAAAATGACGATGCCAACCGTGCGCTGATGGGATCCAACATGCAGCGTCAGGCGGTACCGCTTTTGATGACCGAAGCACCGGTTGTCGGAACTGGTATGGAAGTAAAATCAGCCGTTGACTCGGGAGTCTGCATTGTGGCAGAACAGGGCGGTGTGGTAGAACGCGCAACTGCAACAGAAATCGTAATTAAGCAGGATGATAAGACCAGGAAAACGTATAAATTGACCAAATTCCTCCGCAGTAACCAGAGTAACTGTTATAATCAGAGAACGATTGTTGTCAAGGGAGAACGGGTAGAGGCAGGACAGGTTATTGCAGACGGCCCGTCTACATCAAATGGTGAGATGGCGCTTGGTAAGAACCCGCTGATCGGCTTCATGACCTGGGAAGGTTATAACTACGAGGATGCTGTTCTGTTAAGTGAAAGACTGGTACAGGATGATGTATATACTTCTGTGCATATTGAAGAGTATGAAGCAGAAGCTCGTGACACCAAGCTTGGGCCGGAAGAAATTACACGTGATATTCCGGGTGTCGGTGACGATGCGCTGAAAGATCTGGATGAAAGAGGTATTATCCGTATCGGTGCGGAAGTTCGTGCCGGGGACATCCTCGTCGGTAAAGTGACACCGAAGGGTGAAACAGAGCTGACGGCAGAAGAGAGACTGCTTCGGGCAATCTTTGGTGAAAAAGCCCGTGAAGTAAGAGATACTTCTTTGAAAGTACCGCATGGCGAATACGGTATCGTTGTGGATGCAAAAGTATTTACAAGAGAAAATGGAGATGAACTCTCACCGGGAGTAAATCAGGCAGTTCGTATTTATATCGCTCAGAAGAGAAAGATTTCTGTCGGTGATAAGATGGCCGGACGTCATGGTAACAAGGGTGTTGTTTCCCGTGTGCTCCCTGTAGAAGATATGCCGTTCCTGCCGAACGGACGTCCGCTTGATATCGTGCTTAACCCTCTGGGTGTGCCGTCACGTATGAATATCGGACAGGTGCTTGAGATTCATCTGTCTTTGGCTGCGAAAGCTCTTGGATTCAATATTTCTACACCGGTCTTCGATGGCGCCAATGAGGTTGATATTATGGATACGCTTGACCTGGCGAATGATTATGTAAACTTGAGCTGGGAAGAGTTTGAAGCAAGACATAAAGAAGAGCTGCTTCCGGAGGTTATGGAATATCTGTATGAGAATAGAGACCACAGAGAACTCTGGAAGGGGGTTCCGCTGTCAAGAGACGGTAAAGTTCGTCTTCGTGACGGACGTACCGGTGAATTCTTTGACAGCCCGGTAACGATCGGACACATGCATTATCTGAAACTGCATCATTTGGTTGATGATAAGATCCATGCGCGTTCAACCGGTCCTTACTCACTGGTAACCCAGCAGCCACTTGGTGGTAAAGCGCAGTTTGGTGGACAGCGTTTCGGAGAAATGGAGGTTTGGGCTCTTGAGGCGTACGGAGCTTCCTACACTCTGCAGGAAATCCTGACAGTAAAATCTGATGACGTTGTAGGACGTGTGAAGACTTATGAAGCAATCATTAAAGGTGAGAATATTCCTGAACCGGGTATTCCGGAATCCTTTAAAGTACTTCTGAAGGAGCTGCAGTCTCTTGGCCTTGACGTACGAGTACTGCGTGATGACAATACAGAAGTTGAGATTATGGAAAGCGTAGATTATGGCGATACAAATCTGAACCACATCATTGAAGGAGACAGACGTTACCGCAATGACGAGGATTTCGGAAAACATGGATACAGCACACAGGAATTTGAAGATGGTGAGCTTGTGGACATTGATGAAGAGCCGGATGACGCTGACTTTGAAGAAGACTTTGAGGAAGAATTTGAAGATTTTGACGATATGGACTTAGAATAGGGAGGATGCCGAAATGACAGAAAATAAAAACGAAGCAACATCTCAGCAGATGACATTCGATGCAATTAAAATTGGTCTGGCATCTCCGGAGAAGATTCTGGAATGGTCACACGGTGAAGTGACAAAACCGGAAACCATTAACTACAGAACTTTAAAACCGGAAAAGGATGGTCTGTACTGTGAGAGAATTTTCGGACCGAGCAAAGACTGGGAATGTCACTGTGGAAAATATAAAAAAATCCGCTACAAAGGTGTTGTCTGTGACCGCTGTGGGGTTGAGGTAACCAAGTCAAGTGTGCGTCGTGAACGTATGGGGCACATTGCACTTGCTGCCCCGGTTTCCCATATCTGGTATTTCAAGGGGATTCCGAGCCGGATGGGACTGATCCTGGATCTGTCCCCGAGAACACTGGAGAAGGTTCTGTATTTTGCTTCTTATATCGTGCTGGATAAAGGAGAGACAGATCTTCAGTACAAGCAGGTTCTTTCTGAAGCTGAGTATCAGGAAGCGAGAGAAACATGGGGCAATAAGTTCCGTGTCGGTATGGGTGCGGAATCTATTAAAGAATTACTGGAAGCAATCGATTTGGACAAAGAATATGCAGAACTTCAGTCAGGACTGGAAGGCGCAACCGGACAGAAGCGTGCAAGAATTGTAAAACGTCTCGAAGTGGTTGAGGCATTTCGTGAATCCGGTAACAGACCGGAGTGGATGGTAATGACTGTAATCCCGGTTATTCCGCCGGATCTGCGTCCGATGGTTCAGCTTGACGGAGGTCGTTTTGCGACATCAGATCTGAATGACCTGTACCGCAGAATTATCAACAGAAATAACCGTCTTAAGAGACTCCTTGAGCTGGGAGCTCCGGACATTATTGTAAGAAACGAAAAGAGAATGCTTCAGGAAGCAGTCGATGCTCTGATCGACAACGGACGCCGCGGACGTCCGGTAACCGGACCTGGTAACCGTGCGCTGAAGTCTCTTTCCGATATGCTGAAAGGTAAATCAGGACGTTTCCGTCAGAACCTTCTGGGAAAACGTGTTGACTATTCAGGACGTTCCGTTATCGTAGTAGGACCGGAACTTAAGATTTACCAGTGTGGTCTTCCGAAAGAAATGGCAATTGAGCTCTTCAAACCATTTGTAATGAAAGAACTGGTTGCAAACGGAACCGCACATAATATTAAAAATGCGAAAAAGATGGTAGAACGCCTTCAGACAGAGGTGTGGGATGTACTGGAAGATGTAATCAAGGAACACCCGGTTATGCTGAACCGTGCCCCCACGCTGCACAGACTTGGTATTCAGGCGTTTGAACCGATTCTTGTAGAAGGTAAAGCAATCAAGCTTCATCCGCTTGTTTGTACAGCATTTAATGCCGATTTCGACGGAGACCAGATGGCTGTCCATCTGCCGCTGTCCGTAGAAGCTCAGGCAGAGTGCCGTTTCCTCCTCCTTTCTCCGAATAACCTGCTGAAACCGTCTGATGGTGGTCCGGTGGCCGTTCCTTCACAGGATATGGTCCTTGGTATTTATTATCTGACGCAGGAAAGACCGGGAGCATTAGGAGAAGGAAAAGCATTTAAGAGCATTAACGAAGCGATTCTTGCATATGAGAATGGAGTAGTTACACTTCATTCCAAAATTAAAGTTCGTGTTACCAAGACTCTTCCGGATGGAACTGAGAAAACAGGAACAGTTGAATCAACATTGGGAAGATTTATTTTCAATGAGATTATTCCGCAGGATCTGGGCTTTGTTGATCGTGAAGTAGAGGGAAATGAACTGCTTCTTGAAGTGGATTTCCATGTCGGCAAAAAACAGCTCAAAAAGATCCTTGAAAAAGTTATTAATACACACGGAGCTTCAAAGACTGCTGAAGTGCTTGACAGTGTAAAAGCAATCGGTTACAAATTCTCTACAAGAGCAGCGATGACTGTATCCATTTCCGATATGACGGTGCCGCCGCAGAAACCGGAATTGATTCAGAGAGCACAGGATACAGTAGATAAGATTACAAAGAACTTCAAACGTGGTCTTATTACAGAAGAAGAACGTTATAAAGAAGTTGTTGAGACATGGAAAGCAACGGATGATGAACTTACAGAGGCACTGCTTTCCGGACTGGATAAATATAATAATATCTTCATGATGGCCGATTCCGGAGCCCGTGGATCAGATAAGCAGATTAAGCAGCTCGCAGGTATGCGCGGACTTATGGCTGATACAACCGGTCGTACGATCGAGTTGCCGATTAAGTCAAACTTCCGTGAAGGTCTGGACGTATTGGAGTACTTCATGTCTGCGCATGGAGCGCGTAAAGGTCTGTCAGATACCGCTCTTCGTACAGCGGACTCTGGATATTTGACCAGACGTCTTGTTGATGTTTCACAGGAACTGATTATCCGTGAAGTGGACTGCGTAGAAAAAGGTGCAGAGATTCCAGGTATGTATGTGCATGCATTCATGGATGGAAATGAAGAGATTGAAAGTCTTCAGGAACGTATTACAGGACGTTATTCCTGCTATACGATTTGTGATAAAGATGGAAATGTGCTTGTAAAAGCAAATCATATGATCACTCCAAAACGTGCAGAGAAGATTATGAAATACGGTGTGGATGAAAATGGAAATTCTCCACTTAAAAAGGTGAAGATCCGTACGATTCTGACCTGTAAATCACATATCGGAATCTGCGCAAAATGTTATGGAGCCAACATGGCAACCGGAGAACCGGTACAGGTTGGTGAGGCTGTCGGTATCATTGCGGCTCAGTCAATCGGAGAGCCAGGTACCCAGCTTACCATGCGTACCTTCCATACCGGTGGTGTGGCCGGTGATGATATCACGCAGGGTCTTCCTCGTGTCGAAGAGCTTTTTGAGGCAAGAAAACCGAAAGGACTTGCGATCATTACAGAATTTGGCGGTGTTGCAACAATCAACGATACAAAGAAGAAACGTGAGATTATTGTGACGAATCAGGAGACGGGTGAGTCGAAAGCTTATTTGATTCCGTATGGTTCACGAATTAAGATTATGGATGGTGCTGTTCTTGAAGCCGGTGACGAGCTGACAGAAGGTAGTATCAATCCGCATGATCTGCTGAAGATTAAGGGACTTCGTGCAGCACAGGATTATATGCTCCAGGAAGTACAGAGAGTATATCGTCTGCAGGGTGTAGAAATCAATGATAAGCATATCGAGGTTATCGTGCGTCAGATGCTTAAGAAGATTCGAGTAGAAGAAAAGGGCGATACAGAGTTCCTCCCGGGTACGATGGTCGACGTACTTGAATTCAACGACGTGAATGAAAAGCTGGAGGCAGAGGGCAAAGAACCGGCAACCGGTGAACAGATCATGCTTGGTATTACCAAGGCATCGCTTGCTACCGAGTCCTTCTTGTCTGCTGCGTCCTTCCAGGAGACAACGAAAGTTCTGACGGAAGCTGCTATTAAGGGTAAGGTGGATCATTTGATCGGCCTTAAGGAAAATGTTCTTATCGGTAAGCTTATTCCGGCAGGAACCGGTATGAAGAAATATCGGGATGTTCGTTTGAACACAGAACTGGCGATGGAAGATGAAATTGTTCTCGATGATTTTGATGATGCGGAAGAAGGCGAAATGGTTGAAGCACCAGAACTAAATGCAGAAAATGATGCTGCTAATGTCGAAGAAGCTGCGGATACAGAGACCGAATTTGCTGAAATAACAGAAGAATAGGCTCATTATTTCATGTGAAATTGACAGGGGATAGTATGTGAAAATACTATGCCCTGTTATTATTTTCGGGTTTATGAATTTATTATACATTCTTATAGATTTCATTTTAATATTGCAAATTTGAAAAAAATCAGCTATTATTAACGACATATTCAAAATTACTTTGCAAAAATGAGGTGGGAAGATGTTGGATATACGCCATCTTGGGGAGAGAATCAGAGAAAACAGGAAGAAAAAGATGATGACAATTAAAAGCCTTTCGGAGTATACCGGATTGTCAGTAGGGTATCTGAGCATGCTGGAACAGAATAAGACGACTCCTACAATCGATAACCTTGCCAGGATTTGTGAATCGCTGGAAATCAGTATCATTGACATTCTTGAGTCTGAATGTGAGGCGAAAACAATCATTCGCAAGGAAGAACTCACGGAGGCAAGTTATCCGGATGAGAACTTAGTTGTTAATATAGCAGATTTCAGACGTTCCAACTATGTTTATGAATATATTACGATACAGCCAGGGGAACCGCCTAAAAAAAAGGAATATCGTCACAATCGTGACGAAATGTGCACGGTGATATCCGGATGTCTGAACTTGATTATCGAAGGAAGAGAATACACATTGCATGAGCGGGATTCGGCATATATCAAAGAGGGAGAACGTCATTGTATATACAACACCGGTGAAAAAGAGTCGGTCAGTCTTTGGGTATACCATAGAAAATAGTTGAGTTTAAGTGGATTAAAGTAAAAAAGGATATTGTGAAAAAAATAGCAAAATTCATATTTCCCTTGACACAAGGTGAAATAAAGGATATAATAGAAAAATCATATTGATGAAGAAAAAATCATCTTCGTGAAAATGATAAATGAGAATCTGCAATACTAGAAACAGATGGTTGGCTTCCGGTTTCACGTAACCTTCTGCTTAGTCAAGCGTGAAAGAAAGGGTTTTCAATACAATTTCATAAGCGGACGTCATAGCGTGAAACTATGACTTGGGAAGACAAGGACGTCATGATGAAAATCATGGCGCTTTTTTATTATCAAAATAGACTGCGTTCTAGTATGCGGTATAGAAATTGGGGGATTGCAATGAGTAAGATTGAACAACTGAGAGAGTACATGGAGAGGGAAGGCTTGGATGGTTTTTATGTGGCGAAGCCGGCTAACGTGAGAGCGGTCAGTGCATATACAGGAGAGGATTCTTTTCTTTTTATTACGAAAAGTAAACAGTACTTTCTTACAGATCCGCGGTATACTGAACAGGCATCATATGAATGCCCGGAGTATGAAATCAGGAATTGGCGAAGCACAAGAAGCCGCAGCATAGGGGAAGCAGTTGCGTTATGTGCTGAAGAAGAAAAAGTTGAAAGAATAGGATTTGAACAGGATTATCTCACATTTGGAGCATGGAAATCCATGCAGGATGCCATGAAAGTTGAGCTGGTTCCCACTCTTAACGTAATAGAAGAACTTCGTGCGGTGAAGACGCCTGAAGAGATTAAGAACCTGACAGTGGCATGTGATATTGCATCCAGAGCATTTGAAAAAATCTTGAAAGACGTGCGTGTGGGTGTAACTGAGAAAGAACTTGCATCAAAGCTTGCCCATTACATGGTAATGGAAGGAGCTGATACCAAGCCTTACGGAGGAATTCTTATATCAGGAGCGAGAACATCGCTTCTCCATGGAATTCCGAGTAATAAGGCAATCGAATATGGCGACTTTGTATTGATGGATTATGGATGCCAGTACAAAGGATATTTGTCAGATATGACAAGAACCGTTGTTGTAGGGAAAGCGGATGAAAAACAAAAAGAAGTATACAATCTCTGCAGACGGATGACAGAAGAAACAGAAGCTTCTGTCAAAGCGGGAGTGACGGGCACATCCTGTTATGAAGCGTCACTCAAAGCAATTGAAGGGACCGAATATTTCCAGTATCACTATACGGGAATCGGTCATGGAGTAGGGCTGTTCGTACATGAGCTTCCGAATATTGGAGCAAATTGTGGGAATATTCTTCCGGAGAACAGCGTGATGACGGTAGAACCAGGACTTTATATTCCAGGCTGGGGCGGTGTCCGGATCGAAGATCAGGGTATTGTCACAAAAGACGGATATGAAAACCTGATAAGTGCTACACATGAGCTAATAGAACTTTAAATGAAGGAGGAAAAGTTATGAAAAAGAGATTATTAGCAGCATTACTTTCTGCAGCTATGGTAGTTACCATGTTTGCAGGCTGCGGTACACCTGGATCAAAGAAATCCGATGACAGCAGTGAAACAGAAGGTACAGGTAAGAAAAGAGTTACATATACTCTGCGTGAAGACATTCCGTCAGCAGATCCGCAGAATAGTAACTCCATTTCTTCCGCATCAGCAAATATCCATATGCTGGCTTGCCTTACAAGAAATGTAGAAGGAGAAGTGAGAGGAGACGCAGCAGAAAGCTGGGAAGTTTCTGATGACGGACTTGTTTACACCTTCCATCTTCGCGATGGCCTGAAATGGAGTGACGGTGTGGATGTAACTGCAGATGATTATGTTTACGGTATGCAGAGACTGATGGATCCGGCAGAAGCTTGTGACTATGCATTTATCGGTTACATCCTGAAAAACGGTGCAGCTGTAAATAATGGTGAAGTTTCTGTTGAAGAACTGGGTGTTAAGGCACTTGATGACAAGACTGTAGAAATTACTCTGGAACATCCGGCGGTATACTTCGAATCAATGGCATCTATGTGTGCACTTGGACCAGCAAGAAGAGACCTTGTAGAAAAATATGGAAAAGAATATGCAGCAGATCCTGAAAAAGCAGCATATAATGGACCGTTCACGATGACTGAGTGGAAACATGGTGATCAGCTTGTTATGACAAAGAATCCGGATTATTGGGATGCCGACAGTGTAAAACTTGACGAAATCTGCATCAAGACAGTCGCTGATGCTAAGACAGCAGTTGCTATGTGGGAGAATGGCGAAGTTGATATTACAATTGTTCCTACAGAAATGACAGAACAGTATGCAGATGATTCAGAATTCTACTTCACAGGTGCGGATGATTACATCATGCTGAACCAGAGTGAAGGCAAGCTTCTTGCAAATAAGAACTTAAGATTTGCTCTTAACTATGCAATCAATCGTTCTGAATACAATACGCTTGTTAATAATGATGTTTACGAACCGGCACAGAGACTTGTTCTTCCGAACGTAACAGCAGCGGATTCTACATATGGTGAGAGATATCCATATGAACCATTCCCGCTTGAAAATGATGATGCAAAAGCAAAAGAATATCTTGCAGCAGCTATGTCTGAACTGGGCGTAAGCAATGCAGCAGATATCAAGCTTGAACTTCTTACAACTGATACAGAAGGTGCTAAAAAGCAGGCAGAAGTTCTTCAGGAACAGTTCCAGAAGAACCTTGGAATCACAGTAGAAATCAAACAGGTTACTTACAAACAGAGACTTGAAATGGAACAGACTAAAGAATATGATATGGTAGTTACGGGATGGGTACCGGATTACTCAGATGCTTATTCTTACCTGGAACTCTGGATCAGCGATGGACAGTACAACCATTCAGGATATAACAATCCTAGATATGATGAACTGCTGGAAGCTTCTCAGTTTGAGACAGACGCTGCAAAGAGACAGGATATGTTGTTCGAAGCAGAGCAGATCTTCCTCGGAGAAGATTCAGCACTTGTTCCGCTGCAGCTCCGTCGTGATCAGTATCTTGTAAATCCGAAGCTTGAAAACTTCAATGTTTACTTTGTAGGATATGACTTCAACCTGGTATATGCAGATCTTGCAGAATAAAATATTATATAATATTTTAGTCAGAGAGGACATTTTGTCCTCTCTGACTAAGTAATAAAACTTGTTGGGAGGGAAAAAGTATAGTTTCCCTTCCTCTTTAACGGTTTTGATTATCCGGAGGGGCATGTGGTGTGGGATAATCAAAACCGTTAAGGAAACGGGCTGAAGAAAGGAGAAGCACAAATGGCAAAATATATTGCAAAGCGAGTTTTACTTGCAATCGTCACATTGTTTGTTCTGACAAGTGTAGTGTTTGTTCTTGTACGTTTGATGCCGGGTGATCCATTTTCAAGTGATAAAATGACACCGGAAATCCGCGCGAATCTGGAAGCGTATTATGGTATGGACAAACCGTTGCCGGTTCAATACATAACTTATATGAAGAATGTACTTCACGGAGATTTGGGATATTCCATGAAGTATGAAGGAAGAACTGTTAATCAGATTATTGCGGAATCTTTCCCGTATTCTGCAGACCTTGGTATCCGTTCCCTTTGCTTTGCATTGTTCTTCGGACTGATCCTTGGAATAATTGCAGCGCTGAATCGTGGGAAAAAGCTTGACTTTTTCTGTATTTTGATTGCGATTATCGGTACATCTATGCCGGACTTTATTATGGGATCTGTATTGCAGTATTTCTTCGGAATCAAATGGAAGATTCTTCCGGTTGCGCAGTATACAAGCTTTAAACACACGATTCTTCCATCGATTGCTGTTGGATTCTATACGCTGGCTTCTGTATCTCGTTTAATGCGTTCGAGTATGCTGGAAGTTGTTACGTCTGATTACACAAAGACAGCTAAGGCAAAAGGGCTTTCTGATTTACGAATTACGATAAAACATCAGATCAGAAATGCGATTACTCCGATTATTACGATTATGGGACCGACAGTTGCCTCTGTACTTACCGGTACTTTCGTAATCGAAGCCTTATTTGCAATTCCTGGAATGGGAAAACATTATGTAGACAGTATCAATATGAATGACTATACACTTGTGCTTGGAATGACGATCTTCTATGGAGCATTCTTGATTATCGCTATTTTAGTAGTAGATATTCTGTATGGTATCGTTGATCCGAGAATTCGTCTCAGCGGTAAAAAAAGGTAGGTGACAGGAAATGGCAGAGATAACAAGAGATAAATTTAAAGTAGTAGGTAAAAATATTCAGAGCATGGAGTCCATTTCACGTCCGAATATCGGTTACTGGCAGGATGCGTGGAGACGAATTCGCAAAAATAAGGTTGCATTCTTTTCCTTGTGTTTGATCGGATTTTATGTACTTATGGCAATCTTTGCTCCGATGCTGAGCAGATATGATTTTTCAACACAAAGTGTTGCCGAGATGAATCAGAGCTTTTCTGCAAATCACTGGTTTGGTACAGACTCTCTTGGACGAGACCTCTGGGTTCGTGCCTGGAAAGGTGCAAGGGTATCCCTTACAATTGGGTTTGCAGCAAGTATTATTAATGCTTGTACAGGTTCACTCCTTGGAGGTATCTCCGGCTTCTATGGAGGAAAAGTGGATATGATCATCCAGCGAATCGTAGATGTACTTTATGGTATTCCGAGCATGATCGTTACGATTCTGCTGATGGTTGTTATTGGTAATGGTGTCCACTGTCTGATCCTTGCGATGTGCTGCGTAGGATGGATCGGGAGCTGCCGTTTCGTTCGAGGAGAAGTGCTGAAACTTCGTGAATCGGATTTCGTGGCTGCTGCAAGAATTCTTGGTGTGCCTGACATTGTTATAATTGTAAAACATATTCTGCCGAATATCATGGGACTTATCATTACGAACCTTACCATGGCAATTCCGGGAGCAATTTTCCAGGAGGCATTCCTGAGCTATATCGGTCTTGGTATTAAGCCGCCGAACTGTAGCTGGGGTGTTCTGGCGAAAGATGGTATTGCGCAACTGAGAATTCATCCGTATCAGGTAGTTGTTCCGGCATTTTTGATCTGTACAACAATGCTTGCACTTAACCTGTTAGGTGATGGCCTTCGCGATGCGTTCGACCCGAAACTTAGAGGAACTGAGTAAGAAAGGAGTAGGAAGAGATGGAAAATTTATTAGAAGTAAAAAATCTGACATTCTCCTTTCGTACATACGGAGGAGTAGTAAAAGCAGTACGGGATGTAAGCTTTGAAGTGCGTCCGGGAGAAATCCTTGGAATCGTTGGAGAATCAGGATGTGGGAAGAGCGTTACTTCGTCATGTATTATGAGACTGAATCCGGAACCACCGGGATTCTTTGAGGGTGGAGAGATCCTTTATAAAGGGAAAGATATTCTGAAAATGAATAAAAAGGAACTGCGCCAGATTCGCGGTACAGAGATTGGATTTATTTTCCAGGACCCAATGACTTCTTTGAATCCGACGATGAGAATCGGTAAACAGATTGAAGAAGTATTTGTCAATAAGAAAGGCATGAGTGCTGCAGAAAAAAAACAAAAAGCGCTTGAGATTCTGAAACTAGTTGGTATTTCTGATGGGGAGAAGAGATATAGACAGTATCCACATGAACTTTCAGGTGGTATGAAGCAGCGTGTTATGATCGCAATTGCGCTGGTAGGAAGTCCGAGTATTGTAATTGCAGACGAACCGACCACATCACTGGATGTTACGATTGAAGCACAGATCCTTGAACTGCTTAAGAATCTTCAGAAGACATTGGGAACCTCTATTATTTTGATAACACATGACCTTGGCGTTATTGCAAAACTTTGTGATCGTGTTCTTGTTATGTATGGAGGAAAAATTGTAGAGCGAGGTACTGCTGAAGAAATCTTTTATGACACGGCGCATCCGTATACCAAGGGACTTATGCAGTCTATTGCTAGATTGGATACAGCAAAAGGTGAAAAACTGAAACCGATCGAAGGAACTCCGCCAGATCTATTCAGCCCACCGGTAGGATGTCCATTTGCCGCACGTTGCGAATATTGCATGGATATCTGTAATGAGATGCCTCCGGAAACATATGATTTGTCCGGTGAGCACGAGACCTGCTGCTGGCTGCAGCATGAATTTGCACCGGACAGTGATTTGAGAAAAGTTCCGGCTGAGAAAGGAGAGGTGGAATAATGGAAAATAAAGAATTAAAGCAGCCTCTCGTACAGGTGAAAAATTTATGTAAGTATTTCCAGCTTAACAGAAAAGCAACACTGAAAGCAGTAGATGATGTCAGCTTTGATATTTATAAAGGGGAAACGGTCAGTCTTGTTGGAGAGTCCGGGTGTGGAAAATCAACGACAGGTCGCTGTATGATTCGTCTGTATGACCTTACAAGCGGTCAGGTATTGTATGATGGAAAAGATATTTCTAAATTAAATAAAACTGAGCAGAAAGAGTTCTGCAAAAAAGTACAGATGATTTTCCAGAATCCATATTCTTCATTGAATCCGAGAATGACGGTGAAAGAGATTGTTGGAGAAGGGCTGAAGCAGCATGGAATGTCTGCGAAGGAAGTCGATGAAAAAGTTGAACAGCTGTTGAAAACAGTCGGTCTTAATAAAGATCATATGTCTCGTTTTCCGCATGAATTTTCTGGCGGACAAAGACAGCGTATCGGTATTGCGAGAGCACTTTCTGTAGATCCTGAATTCATTATCTGTGACGAACCGATTTCGGCCCTTGATGTATCTATTCAGGCACAGGTGATCAACATGCTAAAAAATCTGCAGGAAACAATGGGACTGACCTATTTGTTTATTGCTCATGATTTGAGTGTTGTAAAATATATTTCGGATCGTGTGGTAGTTATGTATCTGGGGACGATCGTTGAGACGGCCGAGACGGAGGAGCTCTATTCGAACCCGACACATCCTTATACAAAGGCTCTTCTGTCTGCAATTCCGGAAGCAGATCCGAAAAAAGCAAAAGCAAATGAGCGTATTCCGATAAAAGGCGAGATTCCAAGTCCGATCAATCCGAAGAACTGTTGCCGATTTGCTGAAAGATGCCAGTATGCAACAGAACGCTGTTTTAATGAAATGCCACAGTTACATGAAATCAAACCCGGACATAAGGTTGCATGTCATCTTACAGAGAATATGTAAAGAAAATAGAAGGAAGTCTTTCGAATCTGAAAGGCTTCTTTTTATTGCCTTTCAGATATCAAAAAGGTCGGGAGGGACTTTTTGGTCGATTTTGACTTTGTTGACAGAAATACGGAAAGAGCATATAATTGATTCAATTGAAAAAATATATATCAAATGATGTATAAACAGGAGGAATAAAATGGATACAAATAAACTGAATCGTATTCTTGATTTAATGAAAGAACAAGAAGTACCGCAGATGATTATTTCTGATCCTATGGCAATTTTTTATTTGACAGGGAAGAAGATCGTTCCGGGGGAAAGATTACTCGCATTATATTTAAATATTAACGGCGGGCATAAACTGGTAGTCAATAAGTTGTTTCCACAGGAAAAAGACCTTGGTGTTGAACTTGTATGGTACGATGATATTGAGGATGGAGTAGAAATCTTAAGTAGATTTGTTGAAAAAGGCAAAACAATCGGAGTTGACAAGACATGGCCTGCAAAATTTCTTCTCAGACTGCAGGAATTGGAACCGGAAAGTAAGTTTGTTAATGGCTCTCTCATTATAGATGCAATCAGAAAGGTGAAGAATGACGATGAAAAACAACTGTTAAGGGAAGCATCACTTGCAAATGATAGAGTAATGGAAGAACTTATTCCATTGACGGCCAAAGGATATACCGAAGTGGAATTAAACAGGATCGTGCGTGGCTTATATGAGAAATCAGGACATTCGGGAGTTTCTTTTGATCCAATAACGGCTTATGGTAAATCCGGAGCTGATCCGCATCATGTAACAGATGGATCAAAGGGTAAAAGAGGAGACAGTGTTGTCCTTGATATCGGCGGTATTTTGAATGATTATTGCTCTGATATGACAAGAACTGTTTTCCTTGGTGAGGTTTCGGACAAAGCGCGTGAGGTTTACGAGATTGTAAAAGAAGCACAGCAGAGAGGAATTGAGGCTGCAAAACCTGGAAATCGCTGGTGTGATGTTGATTTTGCCTGCCGTAATTATATAGAAGAAAAAGGATATGGGGCATATTTTACACATCGTACAGGCCATTCCATTGGACTTGAAGATCACGAATATGGGGATGTCTCAGCAGTCAATGAAGAAATAATCAAACCGGGGCAGTGCTTTTCGATTGAGCCGGGAATCTATCTTATGGAAGAGGGGATCGGTGTTCGAATAGAGGACCTTGTACTGATTACGGAGGACGGATGTGAAGTTCTGAATAAGTTTCCAAAAGATCTGATTGTGGTACCTATGGAATAGTGGATGAGAACACCGGTTCGTATTTCATGAATTTTTAAGATTTGACAGTGACTGAATGGACTGAAAGCGGTTGACAATAGATATAAAAACCGTTATGATATACAATTGTAATTGTAAATTTTACGTTAAAGGACGTAATAGAATTGTAACAAAGTCTAGGGGCGGTCAACTGGGAAGCAGGCAGCGTGGAATTATGCGCCCGGCATAAGATGAATGAAAGAGAGAGGACATGGGCCAGAAAAGAAATAGAGCAGGAAATAACAGCCAAAATCGAAATGAACGGAACATTAGCAACAGCCGCGAAGTGAGCAGACGGACTAAGGGGAAAAACCGGTATTCTTTTGAAGAAGACAGAAGAACAACGGCCAGATATTACGATGATGATGGATATTACCAGACTGAGCCTAAGAGAAGGAAAAAATCAGCATCCGCAAAGAACAGGGATGATTATACAAAGAAATCTAAAAACCGAAGTTCCGAATACGGCAGCAAAGGCAGAAAAAGGAAAAGACGTGGAAGAAGAAAGAATGTGGTCAGTAAGACGATCGGTATCATCTTGGCAATCATTCAATTTGTTTTATCAGTAGTCCTTACGGTAAATGTTTTGTTCTTTGATATGCTGACGGTTACCTATATCATGGTTCTGGCCGGTGTACTGCTTATTTTACTCGGAATAACACTATTGTCTCAGATAGGGGCAAAAGGAAAGGGAATCGGAGGAAAAATCTTCTGTATCTTGCTGTGTATCATTCTTGCGATGGGATCTTTCTATATAGGTAAAATAAATAATGCATTTCAGAAGATAACCGGAAGCAACACGATGACAAGTTCCATGGTTGTCGCAGTAAGACAGGATGACAGTGCGCAGAAACTTGTGGATACGTCTGATTATACATACGGTGTACAGTATGCCACAAATGCAGATCAAACAAAGTCGACGGTCAAACAGATTGAAAAAGAAATAGGTAATGAGATCACGGTTCGAGAATATGCCGGCATGATTGAAGCGGCACAGGCATTGCTCTCAGGAGAAGTGGATGCGCTGGTTTATAATTCCGGTCAGACGGGGATTATCAAAGATCAGATCCCTGACTTTGAAAATGAGGTCAGAGTGATTTATAAGCACAGCATTGTTGTGCAGATAGAAAATACAGCAGCTGATGCCAGCGTGACAGAACCGTTTGCGGTATATCTGAGCGGAATGGATACTTATAATGATATCACTTCCGGAGACCGGAGCGATGTAAATATTATTGCAGTCGTGAATCCAAAGAGCCACCAGATTCTTTTGGTTACGACACCGAGAGATTATTATGTCCCGATTCCGGGAATCTCAAATGGCCAGGAAGATAAGCTGACGCATGCAGGAATTTATGGTATTGAAGCATCTATGGATACCTTGGAAGAACTATATGAGATGGATATTCCATTCTTTGGAAGGGTAAACTTTACATCTATGATCAATATCGTTGATGCATTAGGCGGATTGGATGTGGAATCAGATGAAGAGTTTGATACGGGTGAAGAATCTGGAAAAGTAGTTCATATTAATGAGGGAATGAATCATCTGAACGGCAGAGAAACACTGGCGTTCTGTCGTGAACGTCATGCTCTTGCCGATGGGGATAATGCTCGCGGAAGACATCAGCAGGCTGTTATTACTGCAATCATTAAAAAGATGATGTCTCCGTCCATGTTAAGAGGTGCTTCCGATATTATTGCAAGTGTGAGTGACGGCGTTGATACGAATTTCAGTATGAATCAGATCCAGTCTTTGATTAAGACACAGCTTCGAACGAACGCAGAGTGGAATATTTATTCTGTTTCAGCCGAAGGTGTTGGTGATAAGCAATATTGTTATTCTTCCGGAGATGCATTATTGTATGTATGTATCCCGGACGAAACATCCGTTTCAAATATTATTGATCTGGTCAACCGTGTTGAAGCGGGCGATGTGCTTGAAGAATCAACTGTCGTTGGACAATAGAATATATAATATACAAAGAAAAAGGCATTTACTGGAAAATATTCGTCAAAATATTTCCGGTAAATGCCTTGACTTTTCTTGCGGTATATAATACAATAACCTAGCGTGCAAAGAAACGTGCGGTTATTTTTGTGCGCATTTAAACAGACAATGTTTAAAACGTAACCAATTATTACATCATAGGAGGTGAAAGAGATGCCAACATTTAACCAGTTAGTAAGAAAAGGTCGTCAGACAGCTGTTAAGAAATCTACCGCTCCGGCTCTCCAGAAAGGATACAACTCTCTGAGAAAGAAAGCTACGGATACATCTGCACCGCAGAAGAGAGGTGTTTGTACAGCAGTTAAGACAGCTACACCGAAAAAGCCGAACTCAGCTCTTAGAAAAATTGCCAGAGTACGTCTTTCTAACGGAATCGAAGTAACAAGCTACATTCCAGGAGAAGGACACAACCTTCAGGAACATAGCGTTGTTCTGATTCGTGGTGGTCGTGTTAAGGACTTACCAGGTACAAGATACCATATCGTTCGTGGAACACTTGATACAGCAGGTGTTGCAAAGAGACGTCAGGCTCGTTCTAAATACGGAGCTAAGAGACCAAAAGACGCTAAGAAATAATAACGAAACAACAAAGTTATCGTATCACAAACAGAACTATGAGGATTATAGTTGGTTGCGGGTTTAATCCAGATAAATGCCCATCTCTGGCATCAGGATGTCCCGTGAGCTGATGACACATAGAGAGACACATGTGAGTACCGATGAATTATTCAAGCAGGGCCAGAAGGCTTTGCCAATATGTATAAGGAGGGAAGGACCGTGCCACGTAAAGGACATACTCAAAAAAGAGACGTATTAGCGGATCCGTTATACAATAACAAAGTTGTTACAAAACTTATCAACAACATCATGTTAGATGGTAAGAAAGGTGTAGCACAGAAGATTGTATACGGAGCATTTGAAAGAGTTGCAGCAAAGGCTGATAAGCCGGCTATCGAAGTGTTCGAAGAAGCAATGAACAACATCATGCCAGTACTTGAAGTAAAGGCAAGACGTATCGGTGGTGCAACATACCAGGTACCAATTGAAGTAAGAGCAGACAGAAGACAGGCTCTTGCACTTCGTTGGCTTACATTGTATTCTCGTAAAAGAGGAGAGAAGACAATGGAAGAAAGACTGGCAAATGAAATTCTTGATGCAGCAAACAACACTGGTGCATCTGTAAAGAAAAAAGAAGATATGCACAAGATGGCAGAAGCAAACAAAGCATTTGCTCATTACCGTTTCTAAAACTGGGACATATTATAAAATGTTCCGGAAACAAGATGCAGAAGATCGTCTCACAGTGCCTGCATTATGCTGCGCATAGAGACGAATCTGCGCGACAAATATTAGGAGGACAAAATCTTGGCTGGAAGAGAATATCCATTAGAGAGAACCAGAAATATCGGTATTATGGCACATATTGATGCTGGTAAGACAACTCTTACAGAGCGTATCTTATATTATACCGGTGTTAACTATAAGATTGGTGATACTCATGAAGGAACTGCTACCATGGACTGGATGGAACAGGAGCAGGAAAGAGGTATCACAATTACTTCAGCAGCTACGACATGTCATTGGACTTTGGAAGACCATACAAAGCCGAAAAAAGGTGCTCTCGAACATCGTATCAACATCATTGATACTCCGGGACACGTTGACTTTACCGTAGAAGTTGAACGTTCACTTCGTGTACTTGATGGTGCCGTAGGTGTATTCTGTGCTAAGGGTGGTGTTGAACCTCAGTCAGAAAACGTATGGCGTCAGGCAGACACATACAATGTACCGAGAATGGCTTTCATCAATAAGATGGACATTTTGGGTGCAGATTTCTACAATGCAGTAGAACAGATTAAGACAAGATTAGGTAAGAACGCAATCGTTCTTCAGCTTCCAATCGGTAAGGAAGATGATTTCAAAGGAATCATTGATCTTATGGAAATGGAAGCATATATCTACAATGATGATAAGGGAGATGACATTACAGTTTGTGAGATCCCGGAAGATATGAAGGATGATGCAGAGCTTTATCACCAGGAATTAGTCGAAAAGATCTGTGAATTAGATGATGATCTGATGATGATGTATCTGGAAGATGAAATTCCGTCAAATGATGAACTGAAAGCAGTTTTAAGAAAAGCTACATGCGAGTGTACAGCTGTACCTGTTTGCTGTGGTTCTGCTTACAGAAATAAAGGTGTTCAGAAACTTCTGGATGCAATTATTGAATATATGCCGGCTCCGACTGATATTCCGGCTATTAAGGGTGTGGATGAAGACGGAAATGAAGTTGAAAGACATTCATCCGATGAAGAGCCGTTCTCAGCTCTGGCGTTCAAGATTATGACTGACCCGTTCGTAGGTAAACTGGCGTACTTCCGTGTTTACTCAGGAACAATGAATTCTGGATCTTATGTGCTGAATGCAACAAAAGGAAAGAAAGAACGTGTTGGACGTATCCTTCAGATGCATGCAAATAAGAGACAGGAATTAGATAAGGTTTATTCAGGAGATATTGCTGCTGCAATCGGATTTAAGTTCACCACTACCGGTGATACAATCTGTGATGAACAGCATCCGGTTATTCTTGAATCCATGGAATTCCCGGAACCGGTTATCGAGCTTGCTATTGAGCCGAAGACCAAAGCTTCTCAGGGTAAACTTGGTGAATCACTTGCAAAACTTGCAGAAGAAGACCCGACCTTCCGTGCTCATACAGATCAGGAAACAGGTCAGACCATCATCGCAGGTATGGGTGAGCTTCATCTGGAAATTATCGTAGACAGACTTCTTCGTGAATTTAAGGTAGAAGCTAATGTTGGTGCACCTCAGGTTGCATACAAAGAAGCATTTACCAAGGCAGTTGACGTTGACAGCAAATATGCTAAGCAGTCCGGTGGTCGTGGACAGTACGGACATTGTAAAGTTAAGTTTGAACCAATGGATGCTAACGGAGAAGAGACATACAAGTTTGAATCTACCGTTGTCGGTGGTGCAATTCCGAAGGAATATATCCCGGCTGTAGGTGAAGGTATCGAAGAAGCTATGAAGGCTGGTATTCTTGGTGGATTCCCGGTTGTTGGTATTCATGCTAACGTTTATGACGGATCTTACCATGAAGTTGACTCTTCTGAAATGGCATTCCACATTGCAGGTTCCCTTGCATTTAAGGATGCGATGAAGAAAGCTGAGCCTGTACTTCTTGAGCCTATCATGAAGGTAGAAGTAACCATGCCTGAAGAATACATGGGCGATGTAATCGGTGATATCAACTCTCGCCGTGGACGTATCGAAGGTATGGATGACCTTGGCGGAGGAAAGATCGTAAGAGGTTATGTACCGCTTTCTGAAATGTTCGGATACTCTACAGACCTTCGTTCGAGAACACAGGGACGTGGAAACTACTCAATGTTCTTTGAAAAATACGAACCGGTTCCGAAGTCTGTACAGGAAAAGGTATTATCTAACAAAAACGCATAAAAAATGCGAAAAAGGCTTGAAAAACTGTATTATTTGAAATATAATCAGAATTAGCCGAGTTAAAACATCGAAACTAAAAATGCCCAAAGTGGGTGCTATATTTAAGGAGGATATTCAAAATGGCAAAGGCTAAATTTGAAAGAACAAAACCGCATTGTAATATCGGTACCATCGGACACGTTGACCATGGTAAAACAACTTTAACAGCTGCTATCACAAAAACTCTTTCTCAGAGAGTACCTGGTAACGCTGCAGTAGATTTCGAAAACATTGACAAAGCTCCGGAAGAAAGAGAACGTGGTATCACAATCTCTACAGCTCACGTTGAGTATGAGACAGAAAAACGTCACTACGCTCACGTAGACTGCCCGGGACATGCTGACTACGTTAAGAACATGATCACTGGTGCTGCTCAGATGGATGGTGCTATCCTCGTTGTAGCTGCTACTGATGGTGTTATGGCTCAGACAAGAGAGCACATCCTGCTTTCTCGTCAGGTAGGCGTTCCTTACATCGTTGTATTCATGAACAAATGTGATATGGTAGATGATGAAGAACTTCTTGAATTAGTAGAAATGGAAATTCGTGAACTTCTTGATGAATACGAATTCCCGGGAGATGACACTCCGATTATCCAGGGATCAGCTCTGAAAGCTCTTGAAGATCCGTCAGGAGAATGGGGAGACAAGATCATGGAACTTATGGATGCAGTAGATTCATACATTCCGGATCCAGAACGTGCAACAGACAAACCATTCCTTATGCCTGTAGAAGACGTATTCTCTATCACAGGACGTGGAACAGTTGCTACTGGTAGAGTAGAACGTGGTGTTCTTCATGTTTCTGATGAAGTAGAAATCGTTGGTATCAAAGAAGAAAACCGTAAAGTAGTTGTAACAGGTGTTGAAATGTTCCGTAAACTTCTTGATGAAGCTCAGGCTGGTGACAACATCGGTGCACTTCTTCGTGGTGTTCAGAGAAACGAAATCGAAAGAGGACAGTGTCTGTGTAAACCAGGTTCAGTAAAATGCCACCACAAATTTACTTCTCAGGTTTACGTATTAACAAAAGATGAAGGTGGACGTCATACTCCATTCTTCAACAACTATCGTCCACAGTTCTACTTCAGAACAACAGACGTAACTGGTGTCTGCGAACTTCCAGAAGGAACAGAAATGTGTATGCCTGGTGACCACGTAGAAATGACATGTGAACTGATCCATCCAGTAGCTATGGAGCAGGGACTTCGTTTCGCTATCCGTGAAGGCGGACGTACAGTAGGTTCTGGTGTAGTTAAAGAAATCATCGAATAATTTCTTTGAATTAACATTATTGCAAAATATAAATCCCGGGAAACTAAAGTTTCCCGGGATTTTGGTATCAAAAACATATCTTATGTATCAAAATTGAAAAATCTCTTATCAACCCTTACTATATATCTTCAGAAGAATATGTAAAAAGATGGGAACAAGTGACGTATGAGAAAAAAGCATTTGCAGAAGGGACAGTTGAAACAAAGGCATTGCCAATTAATATTGGCTTAATTGATACATTAATTAAAGAATATTTGATTTGATATAAGATATTATTCTGTGTAGAAAGCATGCCAGAAATAAGTTTTCTAATATACCAAAAGCATGCCGGAGATAAGTTTTCCAATACATCAAAAGCGGGCCGTTAAAAAAGAGAAGATATATATCTTCCCCTTTAACGTATTATACATACAAAAAATATATCTCTTTTATCCCTGATAAGGATTCACATGCACCATAATATGCTTTACCTTCGGAAATTCATTTTCAATAGCATCATGTGTTTTCTCAGCAATCTCATGTGCCTCATTCAGTGAGAGGTTTCCGTCAGCACTGATTTCAATATCAACATAGATCTTATTGCCAAATACGCGGGTCTGAAGGAAATCAATACCCATTACACCGGTTTGAGATTCTGCGAGGCGTCTAATGGCATTTTCTGTATCAATATCACAAGAATGATCTACCATTTTATCTATTGCATCCTTGAAAATATCCAAAGCTGCTTTCGCAATAAAGAAACAGATGATCAGGCTCGCAATCGGATCAAGAATAGGAAATCCCATGCGGGCCCCTGCAATACCGATCAAAGCACCTATGGAAGAGAGTGCGTCGCTTCTGTGATGCCAGGCGTCGGCCATTAGTGCACTGGAATCGATTCGTTTGGCATTGATTCGAGTATACCAGTACATGGCTTCCTTCG
This sequence comes from Bariatricus sp. HCP28S3_A4, assembly GCF_052066395.1. NCBI lineage: Bacteria > Bacillati > Bacillota > Clostridia > Lachnospirales > Lachnospiraceae > Bariatricus > Bariatricus sp. HCP28S3_A4. The sequence goes on from NZ_JBQHSE010000016.1 coordinate 36,268, forward strand.
TGACGATGGAGATCAAAGCAGCTATAAGTGCAAGCTGTCCGGGGATGGCGAGAGATTCATAATTTCCACCCATAATATTCTGAAGAGCCTCTGCTCCTATTGCGAGTCCGGTGAATAGAAGCACCACGGACAGTATAATGGCAGCGACGCATTCGAAGCGCTCATGACCATAAGGATGTTCTTTGTCGGAATCTCTGGCGGATAATTTCACTCCTATAATTACGATAATGCTGCTGAACACATCGGAAGCCGAGTGAATTGCATCGCTGACCATCGCGCCGGAATGTGCGAGGATACCTGCCAGAAGCTTAAAAGCCGAGAGGATAAAATTGCCGATAATACTTACCATAGTTACCTTTGTCGCGACTGCTTCGAAATAATCAGAAGAAGACGGCTCGGAAAGATTTGTGTTGTTTGTTCCCATAAAAGTTACCTCCTGTTAATAAAGTATGATAGCTCTATGTCACTTGCTTGATTGTCGAAAGGGTGTTTCTTCGTATATGAAGTGGGGAGAAAATGAGATGTCATAGAAAAAATATGACCATGTAATAAAAAAACACCCACGAACCCAGTAAAAGCAACTACTGTCCCGCGGATGCGTTATCCACTGCCACTTATGTGACCCGGCTCCCTTGGCATATGCCACGGCCTGCTCAGTTTGTACTGTAGATTAATATGCAGTGCAAAGAGTATTGAAGATAATATAGCAAAATATAGGAGAATTGTCAAGCAAAAAACGTGTATATACTTGAACTGCTAAATTTTTTATAATACAATCAATTGTATTAAGCATTTAATAATCACGGGAGTATAGTAAGAACGATGATACATTTGTATTTGGCAGACATAGAGGATCTGGAGAAGATAAATGATATAGAAGGTGCGCTGAAACTTTTGACGGAGGAACGCAGAAGAAAGTACCTAAAACTCAGAAATGAAAAGGCGAGGAGAGAATGCCTGGCTGCCGGGCTCCTTTTAAGAAAGGTGCTCGAAATACATGGAGTGGATTTGAAAACGGTGCATACAAATGATGACGGGAAACCGGAGGCAGAAGGAATCTGCTTTAATCTGTCGCATTCTGGAAATGTTGTGATATGCGCTGCCTCAAAGGATAATGTAGGATGTGATATCGAGAAGATCGGAAGTGCACCGAAGCGGGTTGCAGAGCGGTTTTTCTGCGAAGATGAAATCGACTGGATCGAGAGTTTTGCGAATGAAGACAAAAATCGGGAATTCTTTCGAATCTGGACGATGAAAGAAAGTTATTTGAAAATGACTGGCGAAGGACTTCGGACAGCATTGAACAGTTTCCGGGTATTTCCGGATATCTTGAAGATTTCCAGAGAAGGAAATATGCAGCCTTGTCTGATGAAAGAATATAAATATTCCGGATATCAGATTACCGTATGTGCAATGGAAGAAGAATTCGCGGAGCAAATCATGCGGGTTGCTCTCCTTTGAAAAGATTGAATTGAAGGAAAGGGTAAAACAATGGAAGAAAATGATGAAAAAAAGGTGGAAAAAGAAAGAGATAAAATCATGATTATCGGAGCATCGATTCTTGATGTGATGGTCAGACCTGCAGACAGACATGTATTTGAAACGGGATCGAGTGCTGCAGAAGATATCAGCATATCCTTTGGAGGAGATGCACTAAATGAAGCGACTGTTCTAGCGTCTCTCGGTAAGAAAGTGAGTTTGCAGACCCTGATCGGGGAAGATGCAGAGGCCGGAATGATCAGAAGGCATTGTACAGATATGGGAATTGCTTTACAGACGAAGAATAAGTATGAAAATGTAAAAACAGGAGTAAATGTCGTGCTTGTGCAGGAAAATGGAGAACGGAATTTCCTCACGAATAAGAATGGGAGCCTTCGGAAGCTTACAGTGGAAGATCTGGATATTCCATTTCCCGATGATATCGGAATTCTATGTTTTGCCAGTATTTTTGTATTTCCTGAGATCGGGAATCGTGAATTAGAGTATATTTTCAGGACGGCAAAAGAGCAGGGGATTCTGGTGTGTGCAGATATGACGAAAAGAAAATTTGGAGAAAGTCTGGAGGATGTAGCGGATGCGCTTGGTTATGTGGACTATCTGATTCCCAATGAAGAAGAAGCGTGTCTCCTTACGGGAGAGAACTCTGCGGAACTGTCTGCTGAACGTTTTATAGAAGCGGGAGTCGGCTGCGTTATTATCAAATGTGGATCGAGAGGATGCTACATCAGAACCAGAGAGAGGAAAAAACATATTGAAGCAGTGCGGGACGTGAAATGCATCGACACGACTGGAGCCGGTGACAGCTTTACGGCGGGATTTCTCTATGGATTGTCGGAACAATGGGAAATTGAGAAATGTGCTGAATTCGCCAATCAGTGCGGAGCCAATGCGGTTCAGGTGACCGGTGCAGTTAATTGGTGTATTTAGATACATTAAGCAACATAATGTTTTCAATAACCTCTTATGTATAGTAGAATATATTAAGAGGAGCATTGAAAAGATGAAGAATATTTTTATGGAGAATCAAAAAGAAATTACATTTGAAGAGTATATGGCATATAAGAAGGATGGAAGGGAGAATCTGGGGGATAACCTTCCTGTAGCTGTTTACCGTATGCTGGAGTATTCTCTTAGAAGCACGCTTATTGAGGAGTATGGAAAGGAAACGCAGATCAAGATTTTCCGGAAAGCGGGTTATCAGGCCGGTACATTTTTTGCGAAGAATTATCTGAATTGCGATTTGCCTTTGGAACGTTTCCTTGGAGATCTGCAGACACAGATGGAGACTATGAAAATAGGTGTACTTCGTGTAGAAGGTGTAAACAGTGATGATGGAACAATTATGCTGACTGTTTCGGAAGATGCAAATATGAATCATCTTACATGGCAGGCGAAACAAGTGGCTGCGGGAGATTATTCCCAGCATGTTTCTTATCTTGGGGAATTTTCGGAAGCCTTTAATACAATGATAGAACAGCTTCGGGAAAGAGAAAATCTGCTTATGAAAAAAGCGGAAATGGCTGAAAATTATAATCGACTTCTGATTGAACTGACACATTCTCATCAGGAATGTATTATGGTGGTTGATGCACATTCGGGAGAGATCGTATATTGTAATAAGTCTAAGAACGGAGACGGTGAGTTCGCGGAAGGAAAATGTAGTACCTGCTGTGGTTGTGAACAACGACTGACAATTCATGATGAAATATTGAAGTGGAAAGATACAGAGAAAAAAATATCAAGAAATGATTCGGATAAATATACTGTTTGGGAAAAAGAAGACAGTGAAGGACGAATCTATCAAATAACAACCTATGCTATTGAATGGAAGGAAAAAGAGGTATACGTACATATTATTACTGATATTACCGAAAGTCGCAGAAAAGGTATGATCTTGGAAGATAAGGCTTATCGTGATCCAGGGACAGGACTTTATAATAGGCGGTATTTTGAAGAGTATATGGAGCGGGCTCTTTTGAAGAGGGAACAGCTTACGTTGTGCTATATCGATATTGATGGACTGAAATATGTGAATGATAAATATGGACATCTTGAAGGCGATAATTATATTGCGATGATTGTAGCCGCAATCAAGAATAAAGCAAAATATATACGGGTGTAGCTTTTGGGGCTGCACCCGATATTTTTTCCTTTATTGCGCCTCATAAGTGGCCTTTGCATTCCGGATAAGCATGTTGAACTTATCAGCATCCCAGGCTGCACGTCCTGTGAAAAGTCCGTCAATGGAAGGCTGTACAATCAGTTCGTTTGCATTTCCCGGATTTACGCTCCCGCCGTAAAGAACCGGAATCTCATCAGCTGCTTCGCCGAAAATCTCCCGCAGACAGTTCTTGATGACTTTGTGCATTTCTTCCGCATAATCTGCGCTCGCCGGCGTCCCGTTTACGCCGATGGACCATACTGGTTCATAAGCAACCCAAATATTATTTGCTTGTTTGGCCGGAACATCATGGAATCCGATTTTAAGTTGTGTGCGGAGCACTTCTGCGCTGATGCCGAATTTTTTTTCTTCTGCAGTTTCACCGATGCATAACAGTGTGGTGAAACCATGATTCAGGGCGGCTTTTACTTTTTTGTTCTCTTCTACGTCTGTTTCTCCGAAAACATGGCGTCTTTCAGAATGGCCAATCATTACCAGATCCAGGCCAAGCTCTTTCAACATAAGAGGAGAGATCTCACCGGTAAATTGTCCCTGGTCTTCCCAGCTCATATTCTGTGCACCGAGTTTTACATATTTACGATCGACTTTGCTGGTTGCGCTTTCCAGTGTTGTGTAGGACGGGATGATAAATAATTCAATCTCGTCACGGCTGATGTCTTTTGTGTTTTCTACCAGCCTCTGTAAATATGCTACAGTGTCCTGAATATTCTTATACATTTTCAGGTTGCTTCCAAAATAAAGTTTCTTTTGCATGATATCCTCCTTTAAATTGAATATAGATGTGTTTATCTGTAAGATTGTATCCAATACTGACATGAAAATTATACTACGAAAGCGATGAAAAAACAATAGAAAAAACAAATGACAAATAAAAAACAAAAAAACGAAAATAAACGAAAAAACAGGGGTGAATTTTTGGGAATAATGCATAAAACCAAGGGCGAAAAAATGGATAACGTAACGAAATAACAAAAAATACTTGCGTAAATAAAAATAATAATATAAAATGAAATTACAAACGAAAGGCAAACGGAAGTTTAAACGAAAATAAACGAAAAGGAGAACGAAAAATGAGCGAAGCGAAATTCAAACCAGTAACAGCTATTACCATGGGAGATCCGGCAGGAATCGGACCGGAAATTGTAGTAGGAACTATGCTTGACGAAGGAATTCATGAATGCTGCAAGCCATTCGTAATCGGAAGCATTGCCATTCTGGATCGCGCGGCAAAAGTACTTGGAAAGGAATTAAAGTACAACAAGATCGAAGATCCGTCTGAAGCAAAATACGAGTACGGAACGGTAGACGTACTCGAGACCGGAGATTATGATACAGATTCCATCAAATGGGGCGAGGTTCAGGCTCTGGCAGGACAGATGGCAATCGACTGGATTATGAAGTCAATCGAACTCGGTATGGCAAAGAAAGTAGATGCTGTTTCTACATCTCCGATTCATAAGGGAGCAATCAAACTTGTTGGCATTAAAGAACCGGGACACACAGAGATTTATCAGCATCAGACAAATTCTCCATATGCACTTACCATGTTCTCATGCCATAAACTGAGAGTATTCTTTGTAAGCCGTCATATGTCACTTGTAGATGCATGTCACTATGCAACAAAAGAAGTGGTTCTCGAGAATGTTATCAATATTGATAAAGAGCTCCGTAAAGTAGGAATTGAGAATCCGCTGATCGCAGTTGCAGGACTGAATCCGCACAATGGTGATAACGGACTTTTCGGAACGGAAGAAATCACAGATCTCGGACCGGCCGTAAAAGCAGCTCAGGAGATGGGAATCAATGCAGTAGGTCCATGCCCGGCGGACTCTGTTTTCCACATCGGCAAATCTGGAAAATATGATGCGATCCTTTCACTCTATCATGATCAGGGACACATTGCATGTAAGACACTTGATTTCGAAAAATCAGTTACCTTAACATTCGGACTTCCGTTTATCAGAAGCTCTGTAGACCACGGAACAGCATTTGACATCGCAGGAAAAGGAATTGCCAACAGCATCAGCCTGATCGAGTCAACCAAAGTTGTTGCTGAGTATGCGGCAAAGCAGCATGAGAAGGAAGCATAAATAGAACGAAAAGGGAGGATTTCAGCCATGCCAATTATTGGTTCAGTAGCAGATGACCTTACCGGCGCAACCACAACAGGGGTATTGCTGGCAAGAAGTAAAGCAAGAACGGCAGTATTTTTCAATGTAGAAGCTGCCACAAAAGCGGAAGGCGTTGATGAGCTGGACGCAATTATTATCAGCAGCAACAGTCGGCCACTTCCGGCGAATGAGGCATATGACAAAGTAAAAGAAGCAACAATCGCTCTGAAAAGCATGGGCGTGAAATATTTCCAGAAGCGTATTGACACAACATGCCGCGGTGGAATCGGAGTTGAAATTGATGCAATGCTGGATCAGCTGGATCAGGATACCGTTGCAATCGTTGTGCCGGCCATGCCGCAATCAAGAAGAATCCTGGTTGGCGGTTATTCCGTCATCGACGGAGTAGCGCTCATCAATACTCCGGTAGCACAGGATGTTCGTACACCGGTAAAAGAAAACTACATACCAAGACTGCTTGGCGGTCAGACAAGACGTAAAGTCGGACTTGTCACATTGGATAAAGTGCTTGCAGGTGACGAAGTGATTAAAGAAGCTTTAAAAGAAGAGCGCGAAAAAGGATGCGAAGTGATCGTAGTAGACGCAATCACCCTGGAAGATGTAGAGAATATTGCTCAGGCATGCATTTCTCTTTGCTGGGATGTTGTGAGCGTGGATCCGGGGCCGTTTACTTCCAAACTGGCATATCACAGAAGCCTGATTGGCATGGAAGAAGCCAATATTCCGCCGGAGGCAGATGAAGCAGGCAAGACAGTACTGATTGCCGCAGGAAGCGCGACACCGGTAACGAAGAAACAGATGGAAATTCTTTGTCAGGACGAAAGACATGTCCGGATCAGCGTAGAACCGATTCCGCTGATTGAAGGCGGAGAGGAAGCCGTAGCGGAAGTAGAGAAAGCGGTTGCAAAGGCGACGGAATTTCTGAGTGCAGAAACAAGACCGCGCGCCATCCTGTTTGAGACAGCTCTTCATGGAGAACTCCTGAATCTGGACGAAGAGGATTCCAAACGTCATTATGCAGGAGGCATGAGTGCAAATCGTATCAATGCAGGCCTTGGAAGAATCATTTCCCGCGTATTGGAAAATACTGGAAAGGAAAAGATTGCGGGACTTTACACAACAGGTGGAGATACCATGGTAAATGTATGTTATCAGCTTGGTGTAGAATGTCTGGAGGTGCTGGATTATGTAATTCCGCAGACAGATATCGGAAGACTGATCGGAAGTGCGTATAGCGGTCTGCCGGTAGTTGGAAAGGGCGGACTTACCGGAAACGATAATACTGCATGCGATATTGTAACACGACTTTTCCGCGAAACGGCAAGAAAATAGATAGATTGAAAAAATCACGGTTATGGCAAATAGAAAATAAAAATGTAGAGGAGAAGAGAGAAAATGAGCGAAAACACAAACAAACCTAAAGATCTTGATTTGTTAAACAAAATGAAAAACCTTCCGGGCGGGCTGGTTATCATTCCACTGGTAATCGCTGTACTGCTTGCAACATTTGTACCACAGGTATTCCAGATCGGTGGATATGTAACAGCGTTGTTCTATGAAGGTAATGCATGTATGATGGGATTCTTCCTTATTGTATGTGGTTCAACAATTAACATTAAACAGGTAGGTATGCCGCTTTACAAAGGTGTTGTACTGACAGGTATCAAATTTGTGCTTGGTGTACTTCTCGGTCTGGCAGTAGGTAAAATCTGCGGACCTACAGGATTCCTTGGTATTACTCCATTCGTTATGATCGCAGCGATCACAAACTCAAATGGTTCCCTTTATATCTCACTGTCTTCACAGTTTGGTAATGCGACAGATACAGGTGCTATCTCAATCCTGTCTCTGAACGATGAACCGTTCTTCACACTGGTAGCTCTGGGAGCAACAGGACTTGCATCTATTCCGTTCAAGTCTCTGATCGCAACATTGATCCCGATTCTGATTGGATTTATCTGGGGTAACCTTGATGCAGGATTCAGAAAAGCATGTGCAACCGCACAGCCGATCGTTACATTCTTTATGACAATTTCTATTGGAGCAAAGACCGATGTTAAGACGATCCTCACAGCAGGAGCTTCCGGTATCGTGCTTGGTCTTATCTCTGCTGCAACAGCTGTTATTTTCTTCTTCGTATTCAATCTTCTTCTTCCGAAGAAGGAAAGAAATGCTATGGGCGCAGCAGTTGGTACAACCGCTCTGAACTCTGCGATGACTCCGGCAGCCGTTGCAGAAGCTGACCCATCCATGGCAGGATATGTAGATATGGCTACAGCACAGTGCGCAACCGCGTCTATCATTACACTGTTCCTTGCACCGTTTATTACCGCATTCTTTGATAAAATGATGCAGAAGAAACAGCTTGGTATCTACTCACCGGAAGGCTGGGCACACGAGAAGGTAGTGAAAGCTGAATAGTTTGAAATGAAATTTACAGAATAGAAAACGAAAATATTTGTTATAATGGTGGTAAAAAAGTCCTCTTGTGTGTTACAATACAAGAGGACTTTCTGACGTTGCCATGCATACGACAAAAAGATCTGCCAGATCTTTTTGAACGGAATATAATTTTTGCCGGACGGTATGAAAGTTTCCGGTATATGGAGGAACGAAAATGAAAGAAAAAATAACAGTCAAAATGACGGACAAGTATTTGTTTGATTTTACACTTTACCATACGTATTCTAAATTTGCCGGTTTTCTGACGAATGTATTGGGAGCGGCGATCGCGTTCATGGGTATTATCATGTGGATCATGGGGAAAGCAAAGGGCTTGAACGTGCTGTTTTATTTTGTGGCGGCGGCGATTTTTATCGCATATACACCTCTGCTCCTGAGATTCCGGGCTAAAAAGCAGGTGCAGGAGATTGAGCAGTATCGTGAACCAAATGAGTTTACCTTTGATGAAGAAGGAATTACGGTTGAATGGAAAGGGAAGGTTCGGAATTATCCTTGGGAGAAGATTGTCAGGGTAGTTGCAGCGCCCAAAACGATTGGGTTTTATTATGATGAGAATCAGGCTTTGATCGTTCCAAAAGAGGATTTCAAAGACCGATTCGTGCCGATTATGACGATGGTAACGCAGCATGTGCGTCCGGGATGTGTGCGGCTTAGATAGAAGATATAGAGGTGGATTTTCAAAATGATGCAGGAAAGGCGGAATGCCATTTTACAGGAACTGAATGAGTACGGTAAGGTGAAAGTTGCTGATTTGAGTAAGAAGCTTGAATGCTCTGAAGTAACAATACGGAATGATATTAAGAGTATGGATAAGGAAGGTCTTCTGAAAAGGACCCATGGAGGAGCAATCAGACTGGATGAGAAAGTGCAGAGAAAATATTCTGCGGAGAGTATTTATCGGAACACGGAAAAAAAACGCCAGATCGCTGCCTGTGCATATGCGTATATCGAGGATAGAGATACCATTATTATCGATGATGCATCCAGCAGTTTTTATCTTGCTTTATATATTAAAGAGCATCCTGAGAAAAGGATTGCTGTTGTGACGAATTCTCTTTTGGTGGGCAACGAGCTGGCCGGGGTGCGTCATGTGGAGTTATATCTGATTGGTGGTCATGTGGGTGGTCATCTGGCAGCAACAATGGGAGAGTCAGCTTTACAGAATATGGAACAGTTCCATGTGGACAAAGGATTTATAGGAGTCCACAGTATCAATTTTGATGTAGGTCTTACCTCCATCGCGACTCCTCAGATGCAGGTGAAACGGGCGATCTTGAAGGCGGCTTCCCAGGTGTATGTACTTGCTGACAGCAGTAAGTTCGGAGGGGGATATGTATCGGTGATCTGTCCGGTGAAGCAGGTGTATAAGATTATTACGGATGCGCAAATTGGAAAAGAATATGTCCGAAAAGCGGAAAGAGAGCAGATTCCGCTGGTTGTTGCGAGTACGAAATATGAAATATAACAGAATAATAAAGGGAAGATTTCTTGCGCGGCCGAACCGCTTTATTGCTCATGTGGAGATAAACGGGTGTGAAGAAATCGTGCATGTCAAAAACACTGGGCGATGTGCGGAGCTGTTCTGCAAAGGCAGCGAAGTCTTTGTTCAGGAATCGGATAATCCGCAACGTAAAACACGTTGGGATCTGATTGGAGTTGTGAAAGACGGGAAAATGGTGAATGTGGATTCACAGATTCCGAACCGTGTGGTTCAGGAGTGGATCGAACAGGGACATTTATTTGAAAATGTCAGAATGGTTCATCCGGAGACGACCTACGGGAATTCCCGATTTGATTTATATGTAGAATATGATAATAAAAAGGCATTTGTCGAAGTGAAAGGCGTGACGCTGGAAGAAGATGGTGTCGTGCGGTTTCCTGACGCGCCAAGCGAACGGGCGGTGAAGCATGTAGAGGAACTGATACACGCTGTTCAGGAAGGATACGAGGCATATGTCTTTTTTGTGATACAAATGAGAAATGTCCGTTATTTCACACCAAACAGGGATACGCATCCGGCTTTTGCGGATGCGCTGGCGCGGGCAAAAAATGCCGGGGTTCAGATCCTTGCATATGACTGCCGGGTTGGATACGATTCGATCGAAATTGCCGAAGAGGTTCCGGTGGTATTGGAGAATCCGGAATTGTATGAGATGACGGTGCCACTGGTCTCGTGGTATCGTGAAAATCACAGAGAACTTCCCTGGCGTCAGAATGTCAGTGCATATCGTGTCTGGGTTTCGGAGATCATGTTGCAACAGACACGGGTGGAGGCTGTAAAACCATATTTTGAACGGTTTTTGAAGGCGTTTCCGACGGTAAAGGAATTGGCCCAGGCTGATGAGGATCAGCTCCTTAAGATGTGGGAGGGGCTTGGATATTATAATCGTGTGAGAAATATGCAGAAAGCGGCCAAAGTGATTATGTCGGAATATCAGGGGATTTTTCCGTCCGAATATGATCAGATACGTGATCTGCCCGGAATAGGCAATTACACGGCAGGTGCGATTGCATCATTTGCATTTGGTATACCCAAAGCTGCTGTTGACGGAAATGTTCTGCGGGTTGTATCCAGAATGATGGCGAGTGAAGAAGATATTATGAAGGCATCTGTTCGAAAAAACATGGAGCAAATGCTGGAACAGGTGATTCCGGCGGATGCGGCGTCTGACTTCAATCAAGGATTGATTGAGCTTGGAGCAACAATCTGCGGACCGAACGGAGAACCCAGATGTGATATCTGTCCGCTTGCGTCTTTGTGCCTGGCTTATAAAGAAGGATGCCAGGATCGGCTCCCAGTCAGGAAAAAGGCGAAGGAGCGAAGAATCGAAGAAAGAACAATCCTGATTTTTCAGGATCTGGAGACAGTGGCAATCCGGAAACGTCCGAAGAACGGATTGCTTGCGGGGATGTATGAATTCCCGAATGTCGAAGGAAGGCTTTCGATGGATGAGGTGATTGCCTACAGTAAGAAAATCGGATTGATGCCGGTTCATGTGCAGAAACTTGCGGATGCAAAGCATATTTTCAGTCACGTAGAATGGAGAATGACCGGGTATCACATTCAGGTTGATGAATTGGAAAAAAACTGTACAGAGTCGATGATCTTTTTGAATCCGAAGGAAGTGCAGGAGAAATACTCCATGCCGGCAGCGTTTGAGGCCTACACTTCCTATATGAATATCCAGCTTGGACAGAAGAAATATGGAGTCGAATTATAGAAGAAGAGCTTTGATCAACATGTAAATCTGTTGCTCAAAGCTCTTTTATTATATGCACTATATAGTAGGCTGTGCCAACGCAGGCGCTTTTACCTGTTCTGGGATATAAACAAATTGGTAAATGAAATAAATCATTACAATTGCGGCAATTACATCGACTACTGAATGTTGCTTTAGGAACATAGTGGAAAGAACGATGGAAACTGTTAACACCAGAGAACCATTCTGTACCCACTTGTATTGACGCAGCTTCTGGCTGTTACGGATTGCGATATAGCAGCCGATGGAATTATAAACATGAAGACTTGGCAATACATTCGTTGATGTGTCTGATCTATAAATGAATCGAACCAGATCAACAAAAATGTTATCCCGTGCAAAAGTGGAAGGGCGTAAATTGAGTCCGTTTGGAAAAATGGTACAAATTATTAAAAATAAAGTCATCCCAGTTATAAGAAGGGTACAGATTCTGTAAAAACCCTGCTTATCTGTAAAAAAGAAGTAAAGTACAGTACCGGAAACATATACAAACCACAACAAATAAGGAATAATGAATATTTCAATAAAAGGAATATAATCATCGAAAACAGAGTGAATCACAAAATAATTGGAGGTTACATGTTTCTCAAGCCATGAAAACCAGGGCATATAGATGAAACCATATAAAAAAACCCAGGCATGATGGTACTTATCAAATAATTCTTTTATATTTATTGTAAGACGTTTCACTGGAAACTCCTCCTTTCTTTAATCTTCGGTCATTATAACATTATTCGTTTTCATCTACAATATTCTTCATAAAACCTTCATATTTTTTTAGAAAATCCTTCGAAAATGTACATATCATATTTCTGCTGAGCCTGGTTATAAGTTTTGGGATTACGCAATGTCCAGACGGCAATTGGAATGCGATAAAGGTGTTGATTTAACCATACACCAAGATTTGAGGTGTCTGTCATTTTGTAGGAAATAAAATCTGGATGACAGAACATGTTTGTCAGTAAATGCTGCACGAAAAAACGTGCCAAATAAGGGCTTTCTGGATTAGTTTTTGTAAGTGAGGATGAAAGCTGTCCGCGAAGGATATCAGGTGCATTTTTAAAAAACCAGCGTACTCCAAGGCTATTAAAAGACTGAATTAAAACAGGTCCGTTGTAAGTTCTAAGTAGTTTCAGCGTATAATTACAAAGACGAGTATCTGTTGAAGGAAGCTTTAGTTCAATCAGAAGAGGAACACGGCCGTTTACGTAATTCAAAACATCTGAAAAAAGAGGAATATGCTCTGAAGTCCCTTGTAATCGAAGAGATCGTAACTCTTCATAAGAGGAATTTTCTATTGTGCCGGGAACATGACAAATCCGATCTAATGTTTCATCGTGGAAAACAACAATTTGATTATCGCGTGTCAGATGGATATCCAGTTCAATGGCAAGATTGTTATTTAATGCTTCGCGGAAAGCAGCCATGGAATTTTCCGGAATGAGCTTATCTGCACTGTGCAGGCCTCTATGTGCATAATCACGCTGAAGAAAAGGTTTCATTTCTTTTCGGCGTAAAAAATTCGGCATAATCATAATAAGATAAAACGTTAATAATAAAGAGAGAACAATTAATATTTGTAACATTTAGAAATCTCCTTATAAAACTGGTTATGGTACAAGTATTTGTAATGAGTCTGATTCGAGCATCCATTCTAATTCCGATTCTGCAGGAAAGGGTTCACCGTCTGAATGAAGTACTAAAGGAACATCGACTTTTACATTCGCATGTTTAAAACGATAAATATGTACACCTTTCATGTGAGTGTGTTTACCTGAAAAAACCGTAGGAAGAATTGTAAGTGCAGCAACTTTCGGAACATCTGCGATAACAATAAGATCCAAAAAATTATCATCAGGTTTTGCAGTCGGACAAAATTTACAGCCGCCTCCTTCAAAAGGGAGGTTCATAGCAGCAGCAAAATAAACCTTTTGAAAATGCAATGTTTTGGTTCCATCTATTAGTAGTTTCATTTTAATGGGGTGCCATCGAAATAACGTTCCTACTGAAAGTGCGACATAACCAAGTTGACCCAGATTGATTCTGTTCAGAATACGCTTGATACGAGATCTGTTTATTTGATGACAGATGGCGGCATCATAACCGATACCTGAACTTACGGCAAAGCGGTGTGACTGATAATGAAAGTTCAGAACGCCGAGGTTAAGAGTGCGCTTATGGGGAGAATGCAGAATGATTTCCAATGCTTTTTCGGGATCAGATGGAATCTGAAGACCTCGTGCGAAATCATTGCCTGAGCCAAGTGGAATATAGCCTAAAGTGGTTTTGTCAAGATAACAGATACCGTTTATTACTTCGTTTATGCTTCCGTCACCACCAAGCACAACCAGAGTATGTTGGTGTCCATCGGATGTGATCTCTTGGGCAATTTTAGTGGCATGACATTTGTATTGTGTAAAATACATTTGATAAGCCACTTGTTCGTCCGCAAGTTTCTGCTCGATCTTTTCCCATACGATTTTTCCAAGACCGGAACGGGCACACGGATTTACGATGAAATGTAACATATAATTAGCACCTCGTTTCATTAAGGAATTGTTGCTTTTATTATATCTTTATTGATTTGTTGTGTAAAGGGAAAGATCAAAATGGAATTGTGTATAAAATGTGTTCTTGCATCAACAAAAACAATGTGATACGATGAAGTGGTATTTATTGAATAGGAGGGGATTTTATGAAATATATAAAACAATTCGGAATTATTTTGATTTTTTCATTTGCAGGTGAACTATTGAATTATTTGATACCACTGCCAATTCCAGCCAGTATTTATGGTATTATTCTCTTATTTTTATGTCTTGAAGTGAAATTGATTCCGCTTGATAAGGTGGAAGAAATAAGTCGATTTATGATAGAAATCATGCCGCTTATGTTTATTCCTGCTGCTGTTGGACTGGTGGAATCATGGAATATCATTAAACCTGCCTGGATGCAGTATATTACTGTTACGGTTATTTCAACGATTGGAGTTATGGTTGTAGCGGGAAGAGCAACACAGGCTGTAATACATCGGGATTTACGAAAGAAAGGGGAAAGGTAAAAATGGGATTTTTTGAAAATTCGGTTTTTTTTGGGGTATTGTTAAGCTTGATAACATATGGAATAGGAAACCTCATGAAAGCAAAACTAAAACTGCCAATTTTTAATCCCTTATTAATCTCAATCATTTTGTCTGTTGTGGTATTGATTGTGTTCCGAATTGATTATTCGACTTACTATGAAGGAGCAAAATATCTGAGCTATCTGTTGACACCGGCAACAATTTGTCTTGCCGTACCATTGTATGAGCAGATGGAGCTTTTGAAGAAAAACTGGAAAGCAATTTTGGGGGGGATTTTTGCAGGAGTTCTTACAAGTCTTGGAATCATATTAATAATGGCATTTTTATTTGAATTTAGTCATGAAGAGTACGTTACTTTTCTGCCAAAATCTATAACGACAGCCATTGGAATGGGAGTTTCGGAAGAATTGGGAGGATATGCATCCATTACGGTTGCAATCATAATTATTACAGGTGTTGTGGGTAATATATGTGCAGACACTGTTTGTAAATTATTTAAAATAACGGATCCTGTTGCGAAAGGAATAGGTATAGGTACTGCTTCTCATGCGATTGGAACGGCGAAAGCTATGGAGATGGGAGATGTAGAAGGGGCTATGAGTAGTCTTTCTATAGTTGTATCAGGGATTTTAACTGTGATTGCTGCGTCGGTTTTTGCGCAGTTTTTATAATGATGTTATAAGAATGCCCTCCGTTAAAACGGAGGGCATTGTATTTAGTAATTATAATCTCAGATTAATTCCCGCGCGGCATCTCCCATGCATTGTGGTCTGTGTGGAGAAGCATATGTGCTTTATGAGAACATGGTTTTTCCATATAGTCTTCATAGAGCTTCAGAACATCCGGGTTCTCATGTGAGAACCGGATCTTGGAATGCTCATCCAGGAAGTACAGATTCTTTCCACGCTCATGTGCAAGTTCTTCACCGTCGTGGATCGGCTGGCCACCGCCGCCTACACATCCGCCAGGACAGGCCATAACTTCTACAAAGTCATAATGCACTTCGCCGTGTTCGATTGCTTCGATCAGTTTTCTGGTATTGCCAAGTCCGCTGACAACAGCAGCACGTACGGTTGCGTCTCCGAGTTTAACTTCTGCTTCGATGACACCTGTTCCGAAAGCAGGGCTTCTTACGATCTTGAATGCGTCTGGTTCAGGATTACGTCCAGTTACCAGATAATGAGCGGAACGAAGAGCAGCTTCCATTACACCGCCTGTCGCACCAAAGATAACACCCGCTCCTGAGTATTCCTTCATGAGCGGATCACACTCACGGTCAACCAGAGTCTTTGGATCAATGTGAGCAGAACGGATCATACGCGTCAGTTCGCGGGTCGTAAGAACGATATCCGTATCGTGTCCTGCATATTCTTTGTAGAACAGTTCCATATTGCTTTCGCCCTTCTTTGCCACACACGGCATGACAGAAACGGTGAAGATATCTTCGGGAGCCACTCCGATGGACTCTGCAAAGTATGTCTTCATAACGGCACCAAACATCTGCTGCGGGGATTTCGCACTGGATAACTGTGGGACCAGATGCGGATACTGGGATTTGATGAAACGAATCCAGCCAGGACAGCATGATGTGAACATCGGACGAAGCTTCAGTTCGCCTTTGGTAAATCTTTCAAGGAACTCGGTTCCTTCTTCCATAATTGTAAGATCGGCTGAGAAAGAAGTATCGAATACATAATCAACGCCAAGTCTCTTAAGAGAATCCATAATCTTTCCGACTGTAGCCTCTTCGAGCGGAAGGCCAAGTGCCTCTCCCCATGCTGCACGCACAGCAGGAGCAACCTGTGCAACAACTACCTTCTTCTTATCTGCAATAGCATCCCATACTTTTTCTGTGTCATCGCGTTCGCGAAGAGCACCTACCGGACAATGGGTGATACACTGTCCGCACAATGAACAGGATACTTCTGTAATCTTTTTATTGTTTGTTACATTGATTGTGGTTCTGGAACCGGTACTTGTCACATCCCAGATATGTAAATCCTGAATCTTATCGCAAACCTGAATACAACGCATACACTTGATACATTTCTTCGGATCGCGAATCAACGGGAAGTCTTTATCCCATGGGAAATCTTCCAGACGCTGTTTGAACGGAATATCCAGAATGTTCAGGTCATTGGCCAGAGTCTGGAGTGCACAGTTACCGCTGCGGACACATGATGAGCATGTTCCGTCATGCTGAGACAGAATCAGTTCCACATTTCTGCGTCTTGCTTTACGAACCTTCGGGCTGTTGGTATAAAGAACCATGCCTTCTTTTACAACGTTATTACAAGAAGTGATCAGCTTCTCCATGCCTTCCAGTTCAACAAGACAGACACGGCATGCTGCGATTTCATTAATTCCCTTTAAATAGCAGAGCTTCGGAATCGGAATGCCGGCACTTGCTGCGGCTTCCATGATTGTTGTACCCTCGGGTACAGATATTTGTTTATTATCAATTGTAATGTTTACCATAATTTTTCCCGGCCTCCTTTGAAGCTGCCGTAGCCGAAGTGGTCGCAGCGCAGACATCTGCTGGCTTCCTGTTTTGCTTCTGCTTCGGTCATACAGTTTTCTACACCGTTGAAGTCACAGACACGTTCGCAAGCTTCACGTTCGGTCATGTTGACTCTTCCGCACGGCGGGCGGTCGTCGAGACGAGCTTCCGGAATCTCAACATCACAGCTGATTACGTGATGGAATCCGAGATATTCGTCAATATTTGCAGCTACTACTTTGGCAGCAGCAATTGCTTTGATTACAGATGCAGGACCTGATGCACAGTCACCACCGGCAAATACGCCTGGGATATTATCAAATCCGCCGTATTTCTGCGTGCTGATCTTACCGCGTTGTACAGGAACACCTGCTTCTTCGAAATGCTGGTATTCAATATCCTGTCCGATTGCTACGATCAGAGTTTGGCACGGAATAAATATATCCGGCTCTCCGGTCGGGCGTACACTTGCACGGCCATCCTTGATCTTACTGATCATCTGAGGAGTTACATAAATACCTGTTACATGTCCGTTCTCATCGGTTGCGATGCGTGACGGAGCCATCAGGGTCTGAACTTCGATTCCTTCTGCAACAGCACCCTCAATCTCAGCCGGAAGAGCAGTCATATCTGCAACACGGCGACGATAAACGATGCTAACTTTCTTGGCACCGAGACGTTTTGCAGTACGTACAGCATCCATAGAAACGTTTCCGCCTCCGATGACAGCAACTTCCTGTCCGGTAAGATCCGGATTCTGTTCTTTTCCGACATCACGAAGGAACTGAACTGCGGAAAGAACACCTTCAGCATGTTCACCTTCGATACCAAGCTTCTTATCGGTACTTGCACCGATCGTGATAAGTACGGCATCATACTCTTCGCGAAGGCTCTGAATGGTCATATCTTCACCGATTCTTTTGCCGTAGATTACTTCCACACCGGTCTCGAGAATTGCATTGATATCATCATCAAGACGATCTTTCGGAAGACGATAGTTCGGAATGCCATAGCGGAGCATACCGCCGAGCTTCGGAAGCATCTCGAACACGGTTGTCTGGTGACCCATAAGCTGCAGATAATAAGCCGCACTTAAGCCGCCCGGACCTCCGCCTACGATAGCAACACGTTTGCCGGTTGACGGTCCGCACTTCGGAGGCGGTACCTTTCCGGCATAGTCAGCAGCCATTCTCTTAAGACCACGGATATTGACAGCATCATCCACAATATTACGACGGCAGCGTGCCTCGCATGGATGTTCACAGATAAATCCACAGGTAGTCGGGAACGGATTGTCCTTACGAATCAGGCGGATCGCATCTGCATAGCGTCCTTCTCCAACCAGAGCGATATATCCAGGAATATCAACATGAGCCGGGCAAAGAGATACACACGGAACCGGCTGTGAGTAATGGCATGTACATCTCCCCTGATGCACATGTTCTTCGTAATCTTCACGGCAGCCGATCAGGCTCTTGTAAACCATATGTGCTGCTTCATAGCCAATCGCACAGTCAGCACCTTCCATGATTGATACCGCGAGCTCTTCCATAAGATCAAGCGTATCCATCGTTGCATCGCCGTTCATAACATCTGTCAGCAGGTTCTTCAGCTGCCACAGACCGATTCGACACGGAACACATTTTCCACAGGTGTGTGTATGACACATCTCAAGAAATGCACGTGTCATGTCCACCGGACAAAGTCCCGGAGGACTGGATTCGATTCTGCGTTCCAGATCTTTGTAAAGCCCTTCAATGACAAGCTGGGCACGATCCGGAGCAGAAATTTCAAGTCTACTCATAGTTCTTTTCTCCTTTAAATATAAAATGATGTTGGGGGCATAAGCCTATGGCATCTGCTTGGCCTTTTCTATCGATTTAATTTATAAGCAGACGTCATAAAACTGAACATTCTATAAATACATTGTACTAAAATTAAAACAATTTAGCAAGCTAAGTTAAAATATAGTCAGGATGGATAAAAATATAACAATGTGGTGGATTCTTTGATTTTAAATCATATCTTTTTTTGCTGAAATATGGTATTCTAAAAATAAAAATAACCTCGGCGTAGGGGATTTGAAGAAAGGGCGGATGGAATGATGAAAATAACAGATTTTGGGGCAACCGTGAATGGTGATGAGACGAAGCTTTATACTTTGACGAATTGTAATAACATGGAGATTTCCGTAACAGACTATGGAGCTGCGCTTACTCAGGTTATCGTGCCGGACAAAGAGGGAAATCTCTGTGATGTGGTTCTCGGCTATGATGAAGCAGCGGAATATGAAGCAGGCGGACTTTTCCTGGGGGCAACCGTGGGAAGAAGTGCGAACCGGATCGGCGGAGCTTCTATTGAGATTAATGGGAAGATCTATGAACTTGTGAAGAATGATAATGATAATAATCTGCACAGTGGACCGGATTTTTATCATAACAGAGTCTGGGATGTTAAAGAAGCTGAAGAGGATCATGTTACCTTTGTTCTGGAAAGTCCGGACGGAGATCAGGGATACCCCGGAAATCTGCATATAGAAGTAACATACACACTGACAGAGGATAATGCCGTAAAGATTTCTTATTATGGTGTATCAGATGAGGATACCGTGATCAATATGACGAATCACAGCTATTTTAACATGGATGGACATGCATCGGGAGATGTGATGGAACAGGAAGTATGGATCGATGCGGATGCATTTACCCGCGCAGACAAGGAATCCATTCCGACCGGAGAAATTGTTCCTGTTGAGGGGACACCGATGGATTTCCGTACAAAGAAAAAACTTGGACGGGATATCTATGATGATTATGAAGCGTTAAATTATGGTATGGGATACGATCACAACTGGGTTCTGAACAATGATGGTAAATTCGCCAAAGTAGCAGAAATGCATTCGGATGAAAGCGGTATTACGATGGAAGTCTATACGGATTTACCGGGAATGCAGCTTTATACCGGTAACTTTATTATTGATGAAAAGGGCAAAGGCGGTGCGAGCTATCATAAACGGCAGGCGGCATGCTTTGAGACTCAGTATTTCCCGGATGCAATCCACAAAGAGAATTTCCCGGGACCGATCTGCAGAAAAGGAGATACCTACAAGACAACCACAATGTACAAATTTGTGTAGCGCTATAGATATAATCTATATATTGGCTTTATATATCAAAATAACTGATTTGCTTTTTGCGTTGATACGAGATACAATAGAGACACAAAGAGGTAGCCAATACCAATAATTGCAAAATTCCCTTCTAAAATTAAAAGACCTTTCAGGAACGCTTGCCTGAAAGGTTTTTTGCATGCAAGAGAATATCTTTTTTACAGAAAATGTGTTATTCTAAAATTGCAAAGAGTTTCTGCTGAAATAGCTTATAGATATGATCTATATATAGAGGGGTTATATTAAAATTACTGATTTGATTTTTGCATTGATACGAGATACAATAAAGACACAAAGAGGTAGCCAATACCAATAATTGCAAAATTCCCTTCTAAAATTAAAAGAGCCTTTCAGGAACGCTTGCCTGAAAGGTTTTTTGCCATATAAAAATAAATGGAGGAATGGTAATGAAAAAATACGTAATGGCACTGGATCAGGGCACCACAAGTTCGCGCTGTATCTTATTTGACAAGCAGGGCAATATCTGCAGTATGGCACAAAAAGAATTTAAGCAGATCTATCCTCAGCCCGGTTGGGTAGAACATGATGCGATGGAGATCTGGGCATCGCAGCTCTCCGTTGCAGCGGAAGCGATCAGCAAGATCGGTGCATCGGGGACTGAGATTGCTTCGATCGGAATCACGAATCAGAGAGAAACAACGGTCGTATGGAACAGGCATACCGGAAAACCGGTATATCACGCGATCGTGTGGCAGTGCAGAAGGACGGCAGACCGGATCGAAAGACTGGTGGAAGACGGGCTCTCTGATTATGTTCATGAGACAACAGGCTTAATACCGGATGCGTATTTCAGTGCTTCGAAGGTGGCGTGGATCCTGGATAACGTCGAAGGAGCAAGGGAAGAAGCAGAGGCGGGAGATCTGCTGTTCGGTACGATCGATACCTGGCTGATCTGGAACCTGACGAAAGGAACTGTACATGTTACTGATTATACCAACGCTTCCAGGACGATGATGTTCAATATTCATGATCTTTGCTGGGATGAAAAAATACTGGAATATTTCCGGATTCCGAAATCCATGCTCCCGGATGTGAAACCGTCCAGCCATATCTACGGATATACAGAAGGAAGCGTATTGGGAGACAGTATCCCGATCGCAGGGGCAGCAGGTGATCAGCAGGCTGCACTTTTCGGACAATGCTGTTTCACGGCGGGAGATGTGAAGAATACATACGGGACCGGATGCTTCCTCCTGATGAATACGGGGGAAAAGGCGGCAGCCTCCCGGAACGGTCTTCTTACAACGATAGCAGCCAGTGTGGAAGGAAAAGTCCAGTATGCGCTGGAAGGCAGTGTGTTCGTGGCCGGCGCGGGAATCCAGTGGCTCCGTGATGAGATGAGGATGATTAAGAATGCCGCGCAGTCGGAAGAATACGCCATGTCAGTAAAAGACACGAATGGAGTCTATATTGTACCGGCGTTTACTGGTATCGGAGCACCATATTGGAATCAGTATGCCAGAGGAACCATTGTCGGAGTTACAAGGGGATGCAGTAAGGAACATTTTATTCGGGCAATGCTTGAATCTATGGCTTATCAGACAAAAGACATTCTTGATGTGATGGAACAGGAATCCGGCGTGAAGATCACAAGCCTGAAAGTGGATGGCGGCGCTTCCATGAATAATTTCCTGATGCAGTTCCAGTCCGATGTTCTGGACGTGGATGTACTGAGGCCGGAATGCGTCGAGACAACCGCTCTGGGCGCTGCGTATCTGGCCGGAATTGCTGTCGGATATTGGGAAAATACGGACGATATCCGTGAAAACTGGGCACTTTCCAGAACATTTGCTTCTGAAATGCCGGGTGAAACCAGAGAAAAACTGGTGAAGGGATGGAAGAAAGCTGTGAAATGCGCGCTGGTGTGGGCAGAAGAATAAAGAAGGAGACTGTAGGAAAATCGAAAGTCTTAGAAAGGAGGAGGTGTGACCCGAATGGGGCACGCCTCCCAATAACGTCTTTTATAAAAACGTTTTTCTAAAATATCCCATCCAGATAATGCCCCAGTGAACGCCGGATATTTCCTTCAAAATCTGTATCTCCGTTATGGAGACACCATTCAAATACATTTCCGATGACCAGCATACGGATATCGGTACAAATATCCTCAAGGGGGATGGTGGGCGTTACAATACCGGCATCGATTGCTTTTTGGAGATAGTGCTCCACCGTAATAATCGGATAAGGGCGTTCCGTGCGTATACTGGGATTCAATGCCTGATTCTTCGGGGTATAATAATTGGCCATGAATTCCACACCGAGTTCGCGGCAGTATTCGGCATAATTTAGATATACATGAATAATGGCAATTTTTGCCTCTTCTGCATCTTCAGGCGGCTCCAGAAGATCCGGATTGATGCTTGGCTGCTCTTCTATATAATATGAAAGCAAATCGTCTTTCGTCTTAAAATGATGGTAGAAACTTCCGTTAGAAACTCCTGCCTCTTCACAGATATTTTTAATAGACAACTGTTCATAGCCCTGTTTTTGAAGTATTGTTTTTGCGGCACGGAAAATTCTGCCTTTTGTTTCTTTGGATTTCAGTTGTTGCTTCGATAGTGGTTCCTTTTCAATATCGCTCATTTCATTACCTCTTACTTTTTATTTCGTGATCAAAAATGACCGTCTCCGTATGTTAGAGTATACCATAATCATTCAGAAATAGCAAGAAAACAGAGTGGACTCTAAAATGTGTGAAAATAAATACAGCACTTTGGGAATCATTTTTTATCTTCACCCATACTCTGACAATTTGCTGAAACGACTTGTAAAAACGCCAAAGTTGTATTTCTATGATACGGGGTTAGTCTGTTATTTGACTCGTTGGAGCAGTGCAGAGACGTTGGAAAGTGGAACTATGAATGGTGCGATTTTGGAAAATTATGTAGTGTCAGAAATAATGAAGACGTATTTAAATAGTGGTAAACAGCCGTTTATGTATTATTATCGGGACAAGGATGCCAAAGAAATTGATGTGATATTAGAACACGATGGGGTCTTGAACCCAATTGAAATTAAAAAAACATCAAATCCCGGAACAAAACTGACGAAAGTATCTGGTTTATTAGATAAAGCATCCACACCTAGGTCAAAAGGAGCAGTTATCTGTATGAAGCCTGCGCTTAGGGCGGTTGATAAAGATAATTATATCGTTCCGATTTGGATGATTTGATTTTTATTATTGCATCATTTTCAGTTATTCGGCGGAGAAAAGGGCGGACGGTCAGCTTTTGATTCTGTTGTATCCGAAGACGACTTTTGCACTTGTTGGGAGGAAAAAGGCAGCATTTATGGGGCAAACCTGTATTAAGAATGTCGGATATCAGCTCAAAAATGGTATGATTAAAGAAGTGATTTTGAAATAACTGCTGATACTGAAGGAGAAAAAATATTTTGTGTATATGTGATAAATAGCGTCGTGGACAGAGGCCCCGGCGCTATTTTTAGATGATTCGTTGAAAAATTGAAATCATCATGATATGATAAGCAGTAGTGTTTCTGTGCTTTGGCATAAAGAAAGTGAGGATTTATTACATGGACATTAATCAAAAGATTACCGAAGAACTTGGCGTAAAAAGGTGGCAGGTGGATGCCGCGGTCAAGCTGATAGATGAAGGAAATACGATCCCGTTTATTGCACGTTACCGTAAGGAAGCGCATGGTACGCTGGATGATGAGCAGCTTCGTAAATTACATGAAAGACTGATGTATCTCAGAAATCTGGAGGAGAAGAAAGAACAGGTACTTTCCAGTATTGAAGAGCAGGGTAAGCTGACACCGGAACTGAAAGCACAGATTCTGGCGGCAGAGACACAGGTGCTGGTGGATGATCTCTATCGCCCGTATCGTCCGAAGAGACGTACCCGTGCAACCATCGCGAAAGAAAAAGGTCTGGAGCCGCTGGCGGTATATATTTCCCTGCAGAACGCGAAAGGTCCTCTGGAAGAAACGGCAGCAGAGTATATATCAGAGGAAAAAGGAGTGGCAAGTGCTGCGGAAGCAATTGAAGGTGCGAAAGATATTCTGGCAGAATCGATTTCCGATGAGGCGGAATACAGGACGCATATCCGGAATCTGACGGTGAAAAAGGGAATGCTGACCTCTGCGGCAAAGGATGAAAAGGCAGAATCTGTATATGAAATGTACTACGATTTCGCAGAGCCGGTTGCAAAGCTTGCAGGGCACCGCGTGCTGGCATTAAACCGTGGTGAAAAAGAAAAATTCCTGACTGTGAAGATCGAAGCGCCGGAGGAGGATATCATCCGCTATCTTGAGAAAAAGGTTATTCACAAAGACAACCAATACACCACACCTGTATTAAAAGCAGTTGTGGAAGACAGTTATAAGAGACTGATCGCGCCGGCGATTGAGCGTGAGATCCGCAATGACCTTACGGAGAAAGCGGAAGATGGTGCGATTCTCGTATTTGGCAAGAATCTGGAACAGCTTCTGATGCAGCCCCCGATTGTCGGACAGGTCGTTCTGGGATGGGATCCCGCGTTCCGTACCGGATGTAAGTTGGCCGTCGTCGACCCGACCGGAAAAGTAATCGGTACGACGGTTATTTATCCGACAGCGCCGACCACACCGCAGAAGATTCAGGCAGCGAAAGATTTGCTTAAAAAGATCATTCCGAAGTATAATGTGAGCCTGATATCACTGGGCAACGGAACCGCTTCCCGGGAATCAGAGCAGTTTATCGTAGAGCTGCTGAAAGAAATTCCGCAGAAGGTACAGTATGTGATCGTAAATGAAGCAGGTGCATCCGTTTATTCTGCAAGTAAACTGGCAACCGAGGAGTTCCCGAAATTCGATGTCGGACAAAGAAGTGCGACTTCGATTGCAAGAAGGCTTCAGGACCCGCTTGCCGAACTCGTGAAGATCGATCCGAAATCCATCGGTGTGGGACAGTATCAGCATGATATGAACCAGAAGAAATTAAGCGAGGCACTTTCCGGAGTTGTGGAGGACTGCGTAAATAAGGTCGGCGTGGATTTGAATACCGCATCGGCGCCGCTGCTTGCTTATATTTCCGGCATTTCCGGTACTCTTGCGAAAAATATCGTGGCATACCGCGAAGAAAACGGAAAATTTGAGGATCGCAGGCAGCTCCTGAAAGTTCCGAAACTGGGACCGAAGGCGTTCGAGCAGTGTGCAGGTTTCATGAGAATCCAGGGAGGCAAGAATCCGCTGGACGGAACCAGTGTACATCCGGAGTCCTATGAAGCAGCGACAAAACTTCTGGAAAAACAGGGATTTAAACCGGAAGATATTGTGGCAGGAAAGCTGACCGGCCTTTCTCTCACGATCCGGGATTACAAGAAACTGGCAGAAGAGCTTGGAATCGGTGAGATTACTTTAAGAGATATTGTAAAAGAACTGGAAAAACCGGCCCGTGACCCGCGTGACGAGATGCCGAAACCGATTCTCAGAACAGACGTACTGGAGATGAAAGACCTGAAGGAAGGAATGATCCTGAAAGGAACGGTCAGAAATGTCATTGATTTTGGGGTGTTTGTTGATATCGGAGTTCATCAGGACGGTCTGGTACACATTTCACAGATCACAGACAAATTTATCAAGCATCCGCTGGAAGCAGTCAGCGTCGGTGATATTGTGGATGTCAAAGTCATGAGTGTAGATCTGCAGAAAAAGAGAATTCAATTGACCATGAGAGGAATACAAAAATAGAAAAAGGAGACAGATGCTATGGGAAAATACGCTGAAAAGGCATTGGAATTGCACGCAAAGGGTTATAATTGTGCACAGGCAGTAGCGTGTGCATTCAGTGATCAGGTGGATATGGATGAGGACCAGTTGTTCAAAGTTATGGAAGGATTCGGAGCCGGAATGGGCGGAATGCACGGAACCTGCGGTGCGATCTCCGGTGCGGTTGCAATCGTGGGACTTATGAACAGCAAAGGCAATTCTCAGGTGAAGAGTAAGGTGGATACGTATCAGACTTCCAAGAAGATCGTATCCGGTTTTGAGGAAAAGAACGGTGCTTCGATCTGTGGAGAACTGAAAGGGATCCAGACGAAGAAGGTCTTAAGAAGCTGTGACGGATGTATTCAGGATGCAGCGGAACTTCTGGAGAATATTCTCGGAGTTTAACACATATCGTAAAGAGTAGCGAAACGTCAAGGGGGAGGAAAATGACGGGGAGAAGGCGGATATGTTTGGATATGTAACGGCCTATGAGCCGGAACTTAAGGTGAAAGATTTTCGAAAATATAAAGCATACTATTGTGGCCTGTGCCGTTCTTTGAAAGAAAGACACGGGACGCTCGGGCAGCTTACACTGACCTATGATATGACATTTCTGGTTATATTACTGACTTCACTGTATGAGTGTGAAACGAAAGGGAGTATGCATCGATGCAAGGTCCATCCTGCGAAGAAACAGCTCATGCTTCAGAATGAGATTACGGAATATGCTGCGGATATGAATATGATCCTGGCATATTATCATCTGAAGGATGACTGGCAGGATGAAAAAAAAGTGAGTGGTTTTGCGGGAACCTGTGCGCTTCGGCACAAGATGAAGAAGATAGTACGCAAATATCCGAGACAGTGCAGGGCGATACAGCGGGAACTGAAAAATCTTTCCCGCTGCGAAAAAAGCGGAACGATGGAGATTGACAGACCTTCCGGATGCTTTGGGAGAATGATGGCAGAACTCTTCGTTTATAAAAAAGACGGGTGGGAAGACAGGCTCAGGAAAATCGGATTTTACCTTGGAAAATTCATTTACATTATGGATGCCTGGGAGGATCTGGAAAAGGACATGCGGACAAAAAGTTATAATCCACTGAAGGAACTTTCCCAAAAAGAAGATTATGAGGAGCAATGCAGGGAGATGCTCTGTATGATGATCGGAAATTGCACTGCTGAATTTGAGATGCTTCCATGCCTGCTGGATGTAGACATTTTGCGGAATATATTATATGATGGAGTCTGGAATCGTTACAAAAAAATGAAGGATAAGAAAAGTGAGGAACCTAAGTTATGACAAAGAATCCTTATGAAGTGCTTGGTGTATCACCGAGTGCATCGGATGATGAGATAAAAAAGGCATACCGCGAGCTGACAAGAAAATACCATCCGGATGCCAATGTAAATAATCCGCTGGCAGACCTTGCAGAAGAGAAATTCAAAGAGGTTCAGGAAGCTTACGACATCATTATGCGTGATCGTGAGAATCGTGGTAACGGCGGATACGGCGGTTATGGGTATGGAAACAGCAGCTATGGGAACAATGGCAGCTACGGGAACAACAGCAGTCGTGGAAATAACAGCTATGGCGGTCAGGGATATGGATATAATTACGGCTATGGAAATGGCGGCAATCAGGGATATCAGCAGAATCGTTCATCAGGGAGCCAGCAGGATGTGGAATTCCAGGCAGTTTACAATTTTATCAACAACCGCAGATATCAGGATGCACTGAATGTATTGAACAGAATGCCGAGCCGCACTGCTCAGTGGTACTACTTAAGTAGTATGGCAAATGCAGGCGTTGGAAATAATATTCTTGCCAGAAACCATGCAGAGCAGGCTGTCAATATGGAGCCGAACAATCCGCAGTACCGTCAGCTTCTGAATCAGGTAAACTGGAATTCGCAGCGTTATCAGAATAATCCATATGGCGGTGGATATGGAAACCAGAACAGTACCCCGTGCGGTACCGGAAATATGTGCTGTGACCTTTGGATCATGGACACGTTATGTGAATGTATGGGAGGCGACCTTTGCTCATGCATGTAAATGCGAAAAAGATTGCAATTGGCGGACTTTTACTGGCACTTACCGAAGTGTGTATCGCGCTTGGAAGCGTGATTGAGACAAATACATTATTTCTCCTGGCGGCGGCATCTTATTTTGTGGGATTTTTGATCCGGGAGACGGATATAAGAACCGGAGCGGTATTCTATGCGGCAGGTGTTCTTCTTGGGATACTGATCTCACCAAATAAACTGTATGTAATTTCTTATGCTGCCATGGGATTTTATATTCTTGCCATAGAATTGATCTGGAAGCGTATAGGACAATTGCAGGGAGAGCGGAATCGGGCTGCTTTATTCTGGGGAGCCAAATATGTAATTTTCAATCTGCTCTTTTTGCCAATGGTGTTTGGATTCAGGGAAGTTTTTTTTCCGGGAACGGTCACCCCTGCAATGTTGCTTGGAATCGTGGCAGCAGGACAGGCAGGCCTTTTTGTCTATGACAGAGCATATGAATATGCGCAGGCGCAGATCTGGAGCAGAATGAGGAAGATACTGTAAATATGGAAGAACGCAAATTATTAGAATTTCTGTCACTGGCAGAAAAATTAAAATGTAACACCCGTCATTCCTGGACTTCAAGTGGAAGACGCGAAAGTGTGGCAGAGCATACCTACCGGCTGATGGTTTTTGCCTGGCTGGTTAAGGATGAATTTCCCGACTATGATATGAACCGTGTGATGGAACTTTGTCTTTTTCATGATCTGGGAGAAGCAGTGACCGGGGATATTCCTGCATTCGTTAAGACGGAGGCGGATGAGAAAACGGAAGAAGAGTCTTTAATGGAAATCACTGGGATGCTCTCGGAAGGGAGAAAAGAGGAGCTGGAAGGGATTTTTCGGGAAGTTCTTCAAAAGGAGACGAAGGAGTCCCGGCTGGTACAGGCTCTTGATAAGCTGGAAGCGGTGATTCAGCATAATGAAGCGTCGATTGATACCTGGCTCCCGCTTGAGTATGATCTGCAGTTTACCTATGGGCAGGACCAGACAAAAGACATCCCATATATGAAAAAGCTTCGGCAGAGAGTTTACAGAGATACACTGGAAAAAATCAGTAGAGAAAGCCATTTTATCGAAAAAACATTTGGTGAGCCGGTTGAAGGTGCGGTATATTATGACCGACCGGGGGCTTATCTGATTGCAACGCACGAAGGGAAGGTGGCTGTCATTCGGACACCGAAAGGATATTTTCTTCCGGGCGGAGGTATAAATGTAGGGGAAACTCATATCGATTGCATTGTGAGAGAATGTATGGAAGAGACGGGATATTCTGTGGTAATTGAGCGGTATGAAGGTTCGGCGGAAATATATGGGATACATGAAAGAATCGGGTATTTTCATCCGATACAATTCTATTATTCGGGGAAGCTGGAAGAGAAAGTTGCAGAGCCGATAGAAAAAGATCATGTGCTGGAATGGCTTCCGTATGAAGAAGCATGTGATAAAATGTTCGTAGAAGCACAAAAATGGATATTGAAAAAACGGAGGATGTAGATTTACTGCATCCTCTTTTTAGATTCATTTTAAAACTGTCCTCTATAAAATAATGAAAATTGTATATTCATTTCATGTCAGTTTTGAGATGCTATACATACCAATACGATAGGTTATGAGATAAACGGAGGTAATCAAAATGGACACAAAACGATATGAATTGAATAAACAGCTTGCGCAGATGTTAAAAG
The DNA here is from genome assembly GCF_052066395.1 of Bariatricus sp. HCP28S3_A4. Classification (NCBI taxonomy): domain Bacteria; kingdom Bacillati; phylum Bacillota; class Clostridia; order Lachnospirales; family Lachnospiraceae; genus Bariatricus; species Bariatricus sp. HCP28S3_A4. Next base: position 66,045 of record NZ_JBQHSE010000016.1, read on the forward strand.
GCGGAGTGATTATGGATGTAACGACTCCGGAGCAGGCGAGAATTGCGGAGGAGGCAGGTGCATGTGCTGTTATGGCGCTGGAACGTATTCCGGCGGATATTCGTGCGGCAGGCGGAGTTTCCAGAATGAGCGATCCAAAAATGATCAAAGGAATTCAGGAAGCAGTATCGATTCCTGTCATGGCAAAATGCAGAATCGGACATTTTGTGGAAGCACAGATTCTGGAAGCGATAGAGATTGATTACATCGACGAAAGTGAAGTATTGTCACCGGCAGATGATGTGTATCATATTGATAAGCGTAAATTCAAAGTTCCGTTTGTGTGCGGAGCAAAAGATTTGGGAGAGGCACTCAGAAGAATCAACGAGGGCGCATCTATGATCCGAACAAAAGGAGAACCGGGAACCGGCGATGTTGTTCAGGCTGTAAGACATATGAGAATGATGAACAGCGAAATCGCCAAAGTCGTTTCTATGCGCGAGGACGAGTTGTTTGAGGAAGCAAAGAATCTGAGAGTGCCATATGAATTGATTGAATATGTGCATAATAACAGTCGTCTTCCGGTAGTGAATTTTGCGGCAGGCGGTGTGGCAACTCCTGCAGATGCGGCACTGATGATGCAGCTTGGCGCAGAAGGTGTATTTGTAGGATCCGGTATTTTCAAATCCGGTGATCCGAAAAAACGGGCAGCGGCAATCGTAAAAGCAGTGACAAACTATCAGGACAGCAAAATGCTTGCTGAACTTTCCGAAGACCTTGGCGAGGCCATGGTAGGTATTAACGAACAGGAAATTCAGCTTCTGATGGCAGAGAGGGGCAAGTAGAGTAGAATGAAGATCGGGATACTTGCTGTGCAGGGAAAGCTTCTCCGGGAACTGGATATGTTTGATACGTTGAAAATGCAGATCGAACAGGGAAAACCGGTGCTGGCCACATGTGCCGGACTGATTCTTCTGGCAAAAGAGCTTTCGGATGACGAACATGTTTATTTCGGTACGTTGCCGGTGACGGTGAAGCGAAATGCCTATGGAAGACAATTGGGAAGTTTTTTTACAATACAGGAAATGAAAGGAATCGGGAAGGTTCCGATGACATTTATAAGAGCGCCCTATATTGAGAAGGCAGACGATGGAACAGAAATTCTGGCAGAGGTTGACGGAAATATTGTGGCTGTAAAATCTGGAAAACAGTATGGCCTTTCGTTTCATCCGGAACTGGATGAGGATGATCGAATCCATGAGATGTTTTTGAAAGAATGTGAAAATCAATAATAATAGGCCTTTGGTGAGATAAGATTCATCAAAGGCCAAACTTTTTATGGATGCATGCGGCTTCCGCATTTGGGGCAGAAGTCAAAATTTTCATTGGTATGATAACCGCAGTTCGGGCAGTGTCTGCCGGATGAAGACCCCGGGGAAAATATCAGATCATTTTCATTCACCGAGGTTACATTTCCGCGTGCAATTTCCTTGCCCAGTTCGGGAGAAAGTTCGCAGACGGCTCCGCAGCAGTTCATTTTGGCATAGTAATGCCTGTTCCATTTAAAAAGCGGGATAAAGAAAAATGAGAAATAAGAATAGGTCATGATAATCTGAATATGGCCGAATTTCCCGCAGCATTTGCAAAGCATGATCTGGTCAAATGGGAGGACTTTCTGATCCTGTCCGGCACCCATGATAAAAAACATAATCTTCCACCTCCGGTAAGTATGAATATATGCGAATATACTGTTTATTATAGCACACCAACTGAGAGAAGAGGTAATTTTTTCTTGCCGGTTTATTCGTTGGCGTAATTCGTCTGTTCCTCGAGAAAATTAAATGTTTCTTTGTCTTGAAAACACAAAATCAAGTTATTTTTTAATTTCTCTATGAAGTTGGCTTGTGGTTCTTTGAACGTCATATGTTCATAAAGCGGTGAATTGCGGAAACAGAATATATCATCAACCGAGTCCAACATCTGTGACATGATTTCAGCGGAGTTTTTCGCATCCTTCTCAAATGCAGCCAGATCCAGTCGACATGAAATTTCATAGTATTTACCCATTTCAAATAATCTGGCCAGCCCGCTTTGTTTCTCAATCAGCAGGTGGGCTTTTGAACTATCATGTTCCTGTAAGGCAAGCATATACATACCGGTGAGTATTCCGCTTACCACCTGATATTCGGCAAATAGCAATTCTTCATAAGTTTTGTAGGCTTCTTGAATCCGACCTGTTTTTTGATAAATTTCAGCCTGTTTCCGCTTTCGTTCCGGATTCTGCACCGATAAGTACTGTAAATACTTGCCGGCAGTTTCGTATTCTTCTTTGCGCATGTAGAATCCGAACAAAGAGTCTGCAGCATGATATCGTAGAGTCTCATCCTTGCTGCTCAGGACACGTGTATAGCAGCTGCAGATGTAATCATCGTAATCATCGGAATCCGGCAGGCCTTTCAAGAGTCGGTTGGCGTCGAGCATGACGGCCATCTGCCAGATCAGCTGCTCGCAATTCGGGTATAGTTCCAGTTCTTTTTTGATCCATCGGAAAACATCTTCATAATTTTCTTCTTGAAATTTGGTGTTTGCTGTACGAACAAGTTCTTGTATTTCTTCGGAAGAAAGCTCTTCACGATATGAGAGCAGTTCATCTGTTGAAATGCCGAGCAGTCTGGCAATCGGGGCGAGAAGTGTGATATCCGGATAAGAATTTCCATTTTCCCATTTATTGACTGCCGGGGCAGTCACACCAAGACGGTTCGCCATTTCTTCCTGAGTCATATCGGCGGATTTTCTGTATTTACGTATCACTTCACCTATTTGCATAAGCGGTACCTCCTTAGTTTGTATGCATCGGTCTTTGCTTGATTTTAGGATAACAAATTCATGCGGGGTTCACAATTGATTATAAGTTAAATATCAGGAAAAAAACTTAATTGACAGTTATGAATAAAAAACTTGAATTCTGTGCAGCACTGCGCTATAATATAGCCGAAAAGAAAAAGGAATTTCTTCGGGGCAGGGTGCAATTCCCAACCGGCGGTATAGTCCGCGACCCGCGATCGAAAATGAGAGCGGCTGATTTGGTGTAATTCCAAAACCGACAGTAGAGTCTGGATGAGAGAAGAAAATCGGCTGTTTTTAATACAGATAAAAGAGTACGCCCCGGTTAGCAGTAGCCGGGGCTTTTGTATTACGAAAACCGATGATTTCCCAATTAACCAGGAAGATTTTCCTCCTTTTTAACTCAATCGAAAATCTTGCATTAAGAAAAGGAGAGAAAAACATGAGTACAGATGCAATGACAAACACAAAAAATGGTAAGAAAACAAAAGTAAATGTAAAAATGATCGCACAGATCGGTATGCTTGGAGCAATCGCAGTTGTTTTGATGCTGTTCGAAATCCCGCTTCCGTTTGCGCCAAGTTTTTATGAAATCGATTTCAGCGAAGTTCCGGTATTGATCGGAGCCTTTACTATGGGGCCGGTTGCCGGTGTGCTGATTGAGTTGGTGAAGATTTTGCTTAACTTCCTGATCAATGGATCGACAACCGCAGGAGTAGGCGAACTTGCCAATTTCCTGATTGGATGTGCATTCTGCCTTCCGGCTTCCTATATTTACCGCAAATTCCATACAAGAACAGGTGCAATCATCGGAATGCTGACTGGAACCTTGTTTATGACGTTTGCCGGATGTTTTTTAAATGCGTATGTCCTGATTCCGACCTATGCGAAGGCGTTTAATATGCCGATCGATGCACTGGTGGGAATGGGAACTGCGGTAAATGCAAATATTACGAGTCTTTTTACGTTCGTTGTGTTTGCAGTCGCACCATTCAATTTGCTGAAGGGTGTTCTGGTATCGCTGATCGTATTTCTGATTTATAAAAAGATTAGTCCGATTCTGAAAATGGGACGGGAATAAAAGTTTAGTGTGGAAGCAGTGCCTTAAGTGCACTGCTTTCTTTTTCGATTTGATCTTTCAGTTCAAAAATAAGCCGGCATTGCTGGCGGATATCGGCTGAGCGCTCTTCACACTGCTTTTTGATGCGTTCCAGACGTTCATGATACAGGATTACACTGTGGTTGTTTTCCTCCTTCCCTTTCAGCATTTCCTCTTCTAAAAGCGCCTTCTGATACATTTTCTCGACTGTATCCAACTGTTTAAGTAATTCCGGAATCTTCCGAAGATATTCGTTATATACTTCCACGCGCTGACATTCTGTCTGGTTGCTTAATAATAATTCCATAATTGCCTCCATGTGTTTTTGCTGTAAAATATGTAATTTGAAATAGAAATATTTGTGCGATTAATGACAGTGCAGTTTGCGCCCTCTGGCGGTCGCAAATGCGTTTTTCAACGGCCGCTATGCGGAGCAGAACGGCCGCTCGTATTTAGTTGATTGTTGATAAGTTATCGTATGTTTATCT